>NZ_QURE01000105.1 GCF_009898475.1 Nitrososphaera sp. AFS
CCCTACGAAGATATCCATAAAGTGCTATACTTGCTTGCATGGGTGTACGAGAGAATAATCTACGATGTCCTGTGATCGTTAGTCCCATTTGATAAGTGCATATTTACATACATGCGAATAAAGTGATGTCACTCTGGTGGAAACCCATGTTCAGGTATTCAGCCAAATCTTTATCGTGTAGTGTAATATTTGCCATTAACTTCATATTTTATCAATAGTTTATCTATAGAATCGATACTTCATCATCGGGTATTTTTAAGCCGTCTTTATCTAGGAACACCACTTTCATTGTTCCATCTGTGTAAGGTCGATTTATTTAATTTCATTGATAGCATATATCGCCACCCAGATATTTATATCCCAATTCTAATCGCGATACTATCTTGCCATATAATTTTGGTATCCTGTTCTGTTGTCTAGGGAGAGTTGTAATAGAGAACCCGAGCCAATTGCCTAAAATGTCGATGGGATATACTCAAGCGACATCCAATAATTTAACCGTAACGACCTATGTAGATAGTAACCTTCTAAGCTAAACCTGTGGTGACCAAAGTCAAGTGATAACTGTATGAAATTATGTTAGGCAGTGTAGATACCTAAAGTTATCTCGAGTCATACACACACCATCTACGATTACATTGTTTATTGTCGTAAAAGTCGAAGAGGAAGAGGAAGAGGAAAAAGAACAGCTGCCTGTAGTAGTAAAGGCTCCAACCTCCTGCCATCATAAACATCTTCTTTGTAACTTTCATCGAGATTTTGTTTTTATATCGACTGCTATGTGTATTTTGAAAGCCTTTTCTTCCCTTATTCCATTTATCGCGAATCTACTCTAGATTAGTTAACCTTTATTCCAGTGACTATTGCATTTATATTGCAATTTAAATAAGCAGCTAACTTTGCATAATTGTGTCATCCTCTATTAAGAATGTGCGCAGTTTCTCATATAACAAAGCTGGCTTTTCGACAAACGGTGCATGACCCGCATCTGCAATTATTTCATATTTTGCATTAGGAAGCGCTTGTTTAAACCTATAGTAATATTCAATAGGTATAAGATTATCTTTTTCTCCCCATAGGATCAAGCAAGGAATATCTTTAATTTGCCTGAATCCTTCTCTCTCAATCTGTGTTGTTGTACTGTTATCGAAGGCTACTATAAATGCACGTTTTGCTCCCGGTTTGTCAATAACATAGTCAAATAAATCAACCACTACGGGAAGCAGCCTAGAAGGACCAGCATATAGATCCTCCAAGACTCTTTTGACTTTTTCATACCTTGTAATAGGATTAATATCAGTTGCTGCAACACGATAGTCTCTCAGTAGAGGTGTTGGTCCATCAAGCAATCCCGAAGAATCTATCAGTACTATCCTTTCTATCAGATCCTTATTTTCAATAGCAACTTGTGCAGCTATATATCCTCCCAACGAATGACCCACAATACTTATTTTTTTGTGTTTCTGCTTCCTTATCTCTATTCTTTCAACTAGAAAGTCTACAATAAACTTGCTGAGTCCTTTGATTGTATAATCTGCACTCTCTGGCTTTTCACTTATACCAAAACCAATCAAATCAACAGCTATTGCATGAAGGTATTTCGATAATGCGTCTGGAATATCCCTCCACGCAAGTGACGATGCTCCCAATCCGTGTATAAATAATACGTGTCTTTTATTATGATCTCCATATTCTTTATAATATGTACCGACTCCCTTAACAGTTGGAAGCGACATTCATATTGAATGTAAATCAACGTGCTATAAACTCATGTATTTGCTTATGCTCTATGCTCTCATATCCTTTGAAAGAATAAGAATGTATATAAGAATATTAAGATAATTTGGTATAGACGGCTATAGTGGCTGTTGCTCAACGATTATGTATCTATTCGTGTGCCCTAACCTTAAATTTGTATCTGGAATATTAATCCAAGAATGGCAATATTAAACGTGAATTGTATAAAATCAAGTACATGGCCTAACTATATTTGATCCTATGATTGGATTAATATCCTATGATGCTTTCACAGCCTATACTGCCTTCACTCCATGATTATCCTGTCTTTAATCCAGCATAGGTCCTGGCATGAACCAAAAGGCTGCTACCACTGGTAGACTTGCTGTTTCTATTGTACTAGAATGTGCTGCAAATTGTAATGCTGTATTATTTACTGCATATACTTGCCTGTGCTGCTACATTTGTCAATGTGCTTCTTGTAGCATTCTCCATTTCCATCCATCTTACATCTATCCATCCTTTGTATGATAGATAGGAAAGATCAACTACAAACAATCCGATAACAGCAGCTATTTTCATAACTTTCCTAATAGCATATTCGTCCGGCTACTCTACCAAATAGGAATCCATCATCTATAGAAAATACTAGGTTCTCTATAGACAAATTATTTAGTACCTATCTTCCAAATTTGGGGCCGTTGACGCATTTCAAGTCAATGTAACCTCACACTTTGTTTCCCATACTCGGATAATGCTAAGCTTTAGCTTTAGCTTTAGCGGTTAAATCTTGATACAGCTTTAATTCAGAGTGACCTACGCGATTACTAAATATATCAGAAATTTTCTTTAGACACTTTCTAACATCAATCAAGTTAGGACATATTACATAGCAGGTAGACTGAATGAGAAAGTCGCGCCTATTCCATTATCATTATTTTTACCCCATATTTTGCCATAGTGAGCTTCTATGATGCCCTTTGAAATAAATAGGCCCAGGCCTGTTCCTAGATAAGATTTTGATGCGAATTTCGTGAACAACCTTGGTAACATGCTAGCGTCTATCCCTTGACCAGTGTCTCGTATAATAACTGTGACTAGCTTGTTATCTTTATCGCTATTCTGATTCTTATTATCGTTCTGTTGTTGTTCTACGGTGATTGTTATTGTGCCTTTGGAGGTAAATTTGACAGCATTACTCAGTAAATTTGAAAGTACCTCAGCTATTCTTGATTTGTCCACATTCAATAAAATATCATGAGGCTCATATGATAGCTGAAGGTTTTTCTTTTTGTTGCTAAATTCATTGCTTAATGTTATGTCATCCATAGCATTGACTACTATATCTCTGAGATTGCATACTTCTTTCTTCAATTCAAAGGTATTACTTTCTAGCCTTGTAACATCCAAGATTTCAGATGAAAGTTTGCTTAGGCGCTTCGCATTTCTTATAGTAACATCTAGTAATTCTTGTTGTTTTCTATCTATTATTTGGGAGCGTAGAATTCCAGTTAGACCTAATATGGGTTGTATGGGTGTACGTAACTCATGTGCTGCTATATTGATAAACTCTCGCTGCATCTTCTCATTAACAACTAGTTGGTGATGTGATAACTTGACGTCTTCATACAATTCTACCTGTTTCCATAGATTCTCAAATATAGAAACGTATGACAATACTCCTGCTTGGCTATTTGAATAAGTTGATAGTCCTATTGCTTCATCAAAAGTATCTTTAGAATCATCTCTTAACTCCATTACTAATGATTCCTTCCTATCTACTACTAGAATTGTGGCTTTAGTCTCTGACATTTGTTCAAGATGCCTTATCTTGAGTCTATCGGAATAACCTAACCTTCAAGATCGGTTATTCCCGGTAGTTTTAGATTAACTTGGTGGTATCTTACTTACTAACTTAGTAAGAAATGACTACTATATTTAATAGTTCTACTGTTGTATATAGCATGAACATTCGTGGAATCAACCATTAATGGGCATATATATGAAGGTGGCAATAACAATAGTCAAAATGTTGAATGTGACTGCAAAGGTGTAATCGATACTTGGAAGGTATTGGGTAAACGATGGTCTTTATTAATATTGAAAAGCCTGAATTCCCAAGAGAGTATTCGATTTAACGAACTAAAGCGTACATTGGCTGGAATTAGTAGTACTGTATTAGCTGAGCGACTATTGGAACTTGAGCGAGAAGGTCTTATAGTAAAGAAAATCTATCCTGAAATTCCTCCGAAAGTAGAATACAGCCTTACATATCGTGCAAAGGAACTCGAGATTGTTCTAAGATCATTAGGAGATTGGGTTAAAAGATGGAATTTAAAGTTAAAGACCGCTGCTAACATCCAAACACAGATTCAAACAAAAATACAAACAGGCAGGTAGGCAGATAACTGCACTTGACCATTACAAGAACAATTATCCACGCATTGATACCATCTAGTTTAAGACCTCTTCCCTAGGAGAGCATATTGTTCTATTCGAAAGGAACATAATCCTAGGTAATATACTGATAAGGCGTATTGAGAATCTATTTTTTGTCATTTGTTTTAGAGGTGTTTGAGCGATTTTAAGTCGCGCCAGTTCTTTGACGATTTTTAGCGGGTCATAATCCATTTGATTAATCTTCGACAGAATTGAAACTAGTTTGCGGGGTGATTCTATCGATAAACCGTGTTTCTCCAATTCCCCCTCCAATTTCTTGAATTGAATTCATGTATGGTTTGAATATCAATATTCCTCTCCTCTAAAATCGCGCCCAATTTTTGAATTTCTTGTTCAGTTCTTTGTTTCCCTACTATTTTCTGTTTTACGTATAGGGGCACCTCATTTGGCGATATACACTCGGATTCCGATATTTCGTACAATTGATTCACTAACTCTGCAGTTTTTTCACTTGGGATGGAAGTTGTTTTATCCGATAAATTGAAGGTCAATGATTCAATTTGGTCCAAATGGGCGCCCAATTTCTTGATATAGTTATGAATTCTATACATAGAACCAAGTTGGGCGAGGGCACATCTTGTTCTAATGCTTAAGGCATCTACTAGTATTTTGTTATATTAGAGTATATAAGGTTGGTCCAAATGGGCGCCGATTCTAGATCAAATAGCAAGTCAAATCACTTGGACAGTAATTTGGACCAAGACTGAATGTGTCTGCCAGACAATTTCAATGCGCCAATAGAACCCTCTCCGAATGGTCCATCACATTCTATCTATGAATAAACGGAATAACAAAAAGCGACCAGAGCATATATAACTTTAAGGAAACAACAGGCAAAACCATCCGATGCGACAATCTTACGTCAATCTGTAGAAACTATTCCTTTGGTTATGGATGGCAAAGATATTCGATCTACGTTTAGCTATAAAAGATCTTTTTTCATTCCTGGCGATTGAATTTGGATGACAATTTAAGGGCCAATGATGTTGGATAATATCCATAAGTTAAGGAATTGAATCTTTGAGTACTCCAATTGCAATTCTTTGCGCAGCAATACAATTAATTGCATAGCAATCCTGCTTCCATATTAGCAACTTTTCCTTGTATAGTTAGGACGATTTAGGATTGGTACAGCAGCAAAAAAGAATCCTGATTATAGATGACAATCCGGATGTAACGCTATCGTTACGTGTTGCTTTAGAACAGAACGGGTTTAAAACAGATTCTTATACTAACCCTGCATTAGCGTATGAGAATTTTAGAGATGGTCAATACGATCTAGTGTTATTGGATATCAAGATGCCAGAAGTTGATGGATTTCAATTGTACCAAAAAATAAGAAAGAATGATAGCAGAATCAAAATTTGTTTTTTAACTGCTAGTGAATTTTATTATGAACGGTTTAGAAAAGAACGTGGATTTGGTGAATTTAAACAAGAATCATTCTTAAAAAAACCAATTCAAATCGACGATTTGATTCATGCAATAAACAAATTGATGGGATCTGGATAAAACTCAGTTCGCATTTTGGATTTGTCATAATACTAATACAACTCCTGCATGATCCTATTAATCAAATAATTGACCGTAATTGGTTTTGATAAAGCATCCCAGAGAAATGGATGGCCTTTTTGCCATAAATCTTAATGATTCATTCAGCAACTAGGCTTATAGCCCAGTACTGTCGATAAGATTTACTAATTTCTTATATTGCTTTATGAACATCTTACCTTTCTGTGTCAATGTAATCGATCCATTGTTTTCCATATCTCTATGTATCATGCCTTTTGTTCCATGTAAATCAGATGATTTAGAGCTTATTATATGTTAGTCTACAGATGGTTGTATATTAGTTGGTCTCACAATCTGATAAGTGATTACGCTATCATCAATGGCACATAGAATTTCATAATGGAGTTGAAGTTTATGTCTCTTTTCCTGTTTCAAAGTTCATCTCATTTATTCGTGAATACAACAGCACAATGTACCGAGTGATGACGTTTGTAAGAGTACATGCTTAAAGTAATTAAAGTAGAAAAAATTTGTAAGAAGGAACAAATTTGAATTCATGTGAATTTTTTAAAAATGGTCAACCGTATGGATTTTTCAAACATCCAACCCTTAGCGATGAATGGACTGTATTTCGGCGCGCAAACTGGGTATCTTTTACATTTCTCTACCATTGTATAATTTTTAAATCTGTTTGCCATAATTTTCGTTTTGTTCCACGACACGATAATCAGCGGTCGGGATCGATAGATTTTCTGCATTTCTTCATGATTGTAGTATAAGATGCTATACTCGAGTACCGAAATGATTTCTGTATTAAACTTACCACACTCTTTTTAAGTTTATGGTGCAATCACTTAATTGTGAAGATCTCTTATCATTGTATTTCGTGTAAGAGAGAATTCAGTGATATGAAATCTGCGGGCGATCATGTTAAATCCACCCATCACGAAATCACGGAAGAGTTAACGATTTACCACTCGGACGCTTCCCAACAGATGCTTAACCAAATCAATTTTAAATGGTGAATCTATTGGTTGTCATTTGCTTCAATCGTCATAGGGCATCTCTGGGCTTGTCCAGTGTCATCACTTGATGCTCCCCACCATTAGATTTGAGCAGTGAATCTAGAGGATTATGCTCTATTCTCCGCGTATTCTCTAACACATTTTCAAAAATCCATCAACCTGTGAACGGCCAACTAACAACAATGGCGACGGACGTATGGGCGAAGCATTCGAACCGTTAGACGAGCGAGGGAGATGTCGCAGAAGAGATTGGTGGAGGAAGTGACGGACAGACAATTTCTTCATCTCTTGATCAAGGTCTCGACGAAGAATTCATCCAAAACAATTCCATTTGAAAAGCAAACGAAATGTTTAGCGGCTAGTTTTCAAAAATGACTTTAGACTTATGGGACCAAAAAACCGGTGGAACATCCAATCTGAAAAGTCAACAAATATTATAAAATTTGGTGGTAAGTCGAGTAGAACTTTCTTTTATAGGATTACCTGCTCTTAGCGTCCCATGACGCTATACCATACAAACCGAAGAATTATTGGAGTTTTCTCAAGTAGGAATCTTACATTTTTTAACTTCACGTGCTTCGAACTAATGTACTACAAAAATAGGGTATACAAATACCACTTCTGGGGCCCAGGAATGGTATTCGTATCTACTCTTTTAAGAGCTTGTCATATTATAAACGATAATGCCAAAGCTTCCTTTAGCAGTAGTAACTTCTGCAGTAGTTGTAGCCATTCTGGTAGCGACACCGGGAATTATTGTTTCATACCAAATAGCATTTGGCAAGGCTGGAGGAACCAGCCCTGGTACTAGCAACGTTGGAGGTAATGGTATGCCACAAACTCAACCGTTAAAAGGAGGAGGTTCTGGTCCAGCCAACGGCCAGGGAATATGTTACGGCCAGGGTGCTGATACGCTTGTTCCGGGCGTGGCGTCAGGAAACACACAAATTCCCAACCAAGGACCAACAGCTGCACACGCACAGCACGCTACTAGGGACGCAAACTGTCCTGCTTCACCAGGCGCACCTAGCGGTCACTAACTGTCTATACTATCACAAACATTCCCTTCTTTTTTCTGTCTGTGTTCATTATGGCAGAAACAAGATATCACAATATCTGCACCTATCATTCGCCAATGACGTAGTGACATCCATGGCACAGTTGACATTCCCTTAAAGGCACAACTCCAAGTAAATATTACAGAAGGCGGTACTTCTAGAAAGTCTTAACTGAACCATTCTGGGTCACCTCTGTCCTTCGATACCAGAAATTCAGGATTTATCCTATAGTTTCTTTGCAAATAACGAAATATGTTTGGTTTGGAGCGCACTCGCCGAATTACAAACTCCACCTATTGTCACCACAGATTTTGTTTATGTGCGATTGATTGGCGACAGAAGTATTCAAGAAAAGGATTTTGGTCGAATACAGATTGACCCAGATTCTGAAATGCAGAAGTTGGCAGATAGCGTGAAAAACCTACGAGAAGATAGACGTATAAAACAGGCAATCATAGCAGCAAACAATCATTATGCTGGGTTTGGTCCAGGTACTGCGAATACTTTTAGAAATATGCTAGGATTGTCAGAAGCGAAATGGAAGGATAGGGGAGAAGAGAAACAGGAATTGGGTTCTACTCAGGAGAATCAGCGCACCCTATCTGATTTCTTAAGTTGAGCATCCGAAAATTAAATTA
>NZ_QURE01000106.1 GCF_009898475.1 Nitrososphaera sp. AFS
CCACGATGCAAATCACAAGGTGGAATTAAAACCTCTTATCACGTTACGTCCTAAATACGGGATGCGTATGAAATTAGAGCGAAGAAGGAGGTAGCTAACGTATACGTTCATTGGAACATCAAAATTGTGCCCTACTAGTTTTTCCATTATCATTAATCTGATTAACCCTTTCTTAATCCCAACAAAAGTCCTGGCATGAATCCAAACGCAGCTGCAACTGGGAAGCCTGCAACTGCTTCTACTGTAATTGAATGTGCTGCAAATTGAGATGCTGTATTATTTAATGCGTGTCCTACCTGTCCTGCTACATTAGTCAGTGTGGTCTTTGTCGCATTCTCCAATTCTATCCATTTTACATCTATCCATCCTTTGTATGATAGATAGGAGAGACCAACTACAAACAATCCAATAACT
This sequence comes from Nitrososphaera sp. AFS, assembly GCF_009898475.1. Lineage (GTDB taxonomy): Archaea > Thermoproteota > Nitrososphaeria > Nitrososphaerales > Nitrososphaeraceae > Nitrosopolaris. Next base: position 415 of record NZ_QURE01000106.1, read on the forward strand.
ACTGCTGCTATTTTCATTACTTTCTTAAGGGCGTATCCTGCTACTGCACCAAATATGAATCCACCACCTGCTGAAAATACTAGGTTTTCTATCGACAAGTTATTAGTTACCTACCAATGAACAAGTCAATCTACCCGCTTTTTGTTTATTCATATTTAGACTTGGCTAACACTTAGCTTTTGTGGTCGTGTGTGACTAAAATATAATACCTCATATCGTAAAGTGAGATTTCATATTTTCATTTAGACCGATGCTACCTGATCTCTTTATTTTTATGTCTCTATTTCAACCTCCACCATGTGACCATACATATACAATTAAGTTACACAAAGTTTTAGTAAGACATAACAGATTACACTTATAGTCTGAGGTATAGTAGCAAGCATGACTCAAATATATTTGATAAGTGCTATTTTTATCGCAGCAACATTTCTGGTAATGAATACACCCAATATGACAATGGCTTATAGTTGTAGTAGTGCATCGAGTACACCAAAGACAAGTGTTCAAACAGGCGTAAGTGGTAGCTCAGGCAGCTGTTCTACCAGCACAAGTGCCTCAAATAGCCCTTCTCTCCACTTTGTTGGAAATACCGCAGATGGTCCTAATAAAATAACAGCGATAAGTGGTTTTGCAGGCCACAGCAGTACACAAGGGAGTGCATCGTCAAGTTCAGGCGGTGCACAGTCAAGCTGCTCTTCTACGACTGTAACCACTTCTGGTGGTGTCACATTGACTCAAAGTACTACCTCGAAGCTAGGGCCCTGTCCCTAATCTTTCTTTTAGATTCATCGATATGGCACCAGGTGAACTCGGATTTCAAAACTTTATTGATGTCATGTCTATGAATTTTATCACGAAATGAAATGCCCCACTTGTGATGCTGTAGGATTAATTGAATGTATGTATTGTATGCAAGATGTTTGCCCTAGTTGTGATTATGAACATTGGTTGGGGTGTAGATAATGGAATGGAGTAAATACATAGTAGTCAAATTTGTTCTCAATCGGATAGAAGTGACTCTAGTATTTTAAACTCCCTTATCTAAATAATACTTATTAAATACATAAGCAAATGGGACCAATTGGTTCTATTCCTCTACTGTTTATTTGGCACTGGTCACTTTATCTCCAGTTGAAACCTAAACCATACGACATGACATTTACAATAATTAAGTATCCAAAATAGTAAATAGAATGTCTCTATTATATTGTAGGTAATATGTCTCTTCCATATTCCGAATCCGAGGCGGAGGGATACACATGCAAGGTTTGTGGGCGTACTTTCTTGAAAGCACGATCACTTGCAGCACATATAGAATCAGAACATCCTGAAGCAGAGCAGCCTGAGATATTTTAGTATAGAAACCAACAGCAACTAGAATTAGCATTATCAGTAATGATATCTAAATGTCGTTACCTAGTTTTTGAAAACCAAAGCTTTAACGGTGGATAATGCTAATACAATACTATACGCAGCTGATTCCACCATCATTACATTAGATGCCGGGGCAGCTACATTCCAGCCATAATGCATAAAGCTGGAGGGGTCCTGGGTGCGGGGAGCTATCATTCCCACTATACCCGCACAGCCAGGGTGTACCCTCATTGAGACAAGACCGCTGTCCCTTCGACGCGTCTCCTGTGAGAAGGGGCGCGTCCTTGCGCTTTCGTTTATCTTCTACCTTGTACAATTAAAGCACACTGGTATTCACTGTTTGATAAATTATCCAATCGCATCCTATAAATCAACTAAGGAGGAATGAAAAAGGAAGGGGCAGGGAAATGGAAAGGGAAGAAAATGAAAACTCTATCATGTCAACCGAGAAATTCTTTGAAGACAATTCTCATCAAAAATGACAACCATTATCATCTCATACTAAAGTCCATGTTATCCTATCATTGATAAAAGACGATACAATAATGAGAATGGCAGCGGGACTTTTTACTATTGCAAGATACATCCAAACATTGAGTACATAAACCTAGAATCAATTGAACATCATTGTAAGTATAAAGATCCTACACTGCATAAATCGGAGATCTTAAAGTCTCAATCCTAATCAAAATTTTAGTCTCGTTAGCAATAGTTGAAGATAGGTAGAGAAAATTAAGTAAGTCCTAGGTAATTCCTCGCCAGACTGATATGGGACTTTATCGGCTATCCTGACACCATTTTCTTTTCTATAAGCTTGATCAATTCTATTCTTAGTTTGTAGGCATTGTCGATTATTTCTACATCAGTGTACGCTAGTATTGATTGTAATTTTTGTTTCTTGTTATGATCTACAAGTAAGAATTCAAAATTTATTGGAAGTTTATAGTGAGTGAGTTATCAGCATCATAAAAATAACTATACTAGTAGAGATGCAAGAAAGATAGACAGATATAGTAAGGCATATTCGATGAAAATAACTTCTACGACCACACTAACTAGACTAGGTCAAGTTTATCTCTATACCATCAAACCCGTACCTATGATAAAAAGGTATGCTACAATAATTTATCATGTGACTAGCTGCTGTCTTCTTTCAATTTCCTGCAATCTTGTTGATAATACTACAAGTTGATCTGATAATTGTGATATAGCATCATCCTTTAGCTTGTCATGATTTCTTAGGGATTGGTTTATCTCTTCTAATTCCTCTACCTTACTTTGTATATCTGTACTTCGAATGTGAGTCATATCTCTTTCCATACCTTTCCTATCCTCCAAGCTCTTTGTCTATAACAGCTTTGAACTCTGGAAAAGGTTGTGGCCCTAATAGTTGCTGAGGATTTGAACCATCGCTTTTTATTATGATAAAGGAGGGGGTTTGTGTAAAACCTAAGGAATGTGCCAGGGCCAAGTTAGCTTCAATAAAGGGTTTGTACCTTTGGCTATCAAAGCATGAGTTAAACTTTGCCGTATTCAACCCAGGGATTTCAGATGCAAACTTTTTGAGATTTTCTTTACTTGCCCATCCAGAATCAATTGGCCCTTGATTTTTATAGAGCAAATTATGATATTGCCAGAACTTTCCCTGGTCGTTAGTGCATTGAGCAGCCAGAGCCGCTGGGAACGAATCAAAACCACGATTAGGCAAATGTTCAAACACTAATGCAGCTTTTCCTGTTTGAACGTATGTTGAATTTATCTGCGGTTCTGTTGATTTTACAAACCTATCACACAAAATACATTGTAGATCACTAAAATCAATTATAGTAATGGGGGCAGTGGTGCTACCTTGATGAGGTTGTCCCTCTTTAATTAGAGTAGACAATGATAGCTCTGTATTTCCCTGACTTTGTGTTTGCGCATAAGCATAGGATAGCTTATAGGGAACAATTGGAGATGAGGGAGTAAATGACAATGATGCTTGTGCTGCAGAAGACATGATAGCAGCAATTATGAATATAGTTGTTAATGATATGCTAACTTTTCTCCCGATATTTTCATAAGATTTTAGGTTGGCCATTAAATAGTAGATTCTTTGGAAGTTCTTTTTCTCTATGAGAAATTCCTTATATTGACTAGGAGTAGCAGTAGTCAAGTAAAACACCATTATACTAAAGAAATAAAAATAAATAATGTTTAGTGGATGCATAACTATCACTGGCGATTTTGACTCTAGCTGGTGTTTGTTTTATAAGTTAAACGTAGTATAATGCCTTCATTTATCATAGTTAAAAGCGATGGTTCAAATCCTCAGCAACTATTAGGGCCACAACCTTTTCCAGAGTTCAAAGCTGTTATAGACAAAGAGCTTGGAGGATAGGAAAGAAAGAGATGGGTAACGCTAAGGATTTGTAGCGAACTTTGGTTACTACTCAATAGGTGCCACCATCTTCCTCGAGTTTTTCTTGTCTTCGGTCTCGTAGTACCACAATTTTATTTCTTCTTAATGGTCTTAAGATACTGTCTCATTGATTCTACGATGAGAGATGTTACTGTCGTTTTCATATCTATAGCCAGATGTTTGAATTCATCAAGAAGTTCAGTAGGAACCTTCATTGTAGTTTTTGTTTCGTTATCTTCTAACGTTTCATCGTCTTCCATATCTTGTTAATATATACACCCATATTTATTTGTGCTTTAGCACATTAACCTTCTGAGTATTAGGAAAGATCAATTTGCCGATATAATAGCGTCTATCCGTGTTGGGGTATAGACTTATATATGCAGAGCATATTGATATACGTATGAAGTATAGAGATAAAATCGAAATACTTGCACAGATTCTAGAAAGTGCTAACGGCCATAGGGTTAGGCTGACGAAGATAATGTATGATACATTTCTTCCACACAGCATGGCTAAAGAATGTCTGGCACTTCTTATAGAAAAAGGCCTGATAAAATATCTGGACGGAGAAAAAATATTTACAACTACGGAAAAAGGTCTGAATTTCCTGTGTGTTCATAATAGATTGCAAGAATTAATTCCACCCCCTGGAAAACTGCAGAAGGGAAGAGAAATAGAAATATTTTCATATCTTTAAGTGTGGACATCAGGAATTAACATTACTAAAAGCGAGTAGACAGCAAAAATCTAAAAAGGCGATATTAACAGGATTAGCTAGCAGTAGCAGCAGTCACAAAGAATCACTCATCATCTCAGCAATCATAGCCAGTAGAAATTGGAAACCGCTCCTAAAGTTATATGATACTTATTTGATTCTTGTACTCATAGTGATTTGATATTATACAGATCTATTAGCACTATTCCGATGGTTTGAATGGGGTTTTATTCCAAAATAGATTATATTTAAGCTCATTCCAAATTGACATGAAAAACTGGCATCAGTGGTTTAAATGAATTAAAGTAAGAATCCTTTCAGATTGCTTGTGTTTATATCTTCTAGTTAGGACCAAAATCCTATAATTGCTCCTACTCTTCCTGCCTATTACTATTGAAGGAGGAATGGTATATTTCCTCTAATATAGGTATTATTAAAATTTTTGGTTATCGGAGAAATACAATTAAGCATGGGAGTCATAATTAAATGGTAATACGTTGTCTATTCAAAGAGGAATATCTAGTGCATTATCTTTTGCAATTAGTATGGGCTATCAAATACATCCTGATGCCTTTGCAATGCTCAAAGGACTTGATATCGATATTTTGAAGACTGTCCAAGACATAGTCAAAATGAAAATTAAAAACAAAGAAAATACTTCCATCATAGTTGAAGATATCAAAAATTTGATTAATCCTAGAGGTAATGTCTCTAATGGCAATAGTTTTAATAATACGATACTCAATTCCACATCAAGCATTGTAGACGTTACATCTGGGCAGCATTCCTTCAAAGTGATTTCAGATCCCACTGCCAATATTAATAGCGGAGAGGGCATTAAGGGCTATACATCACTTTTCCGGAGTCGTTTTGAGAAATCACTTCGTATATTGGCATTACGTCCAGACAGTAAACGTATCACCAAAATTTCATCTATAAGACATAAATCCAACAGCTCAAAGTTAAGAAAATCTTTCGACGTGAATTTGGAAATAAATAAAAAAACCTCCGTTGTAGCAGGCCTCCTAATGTCCAAACGTTCAAAGAAGAATGGTTTGGAGATGATGATTGATGATTACAGTGGAATGCTAAGTGTACTTGCAGTCACTGAAGAACTGAAGAGACAGGCCTCTATACTGGCTCTTGACCAAATGATCATGGTAGAATTAGATGATAGTAACAAAAAAGGGGCACATGGATTTATGGCAAAGAGTTTAGTTTCCCCAGACATTCCTGACCATCTCCCCAATAGATCAAATTCGGAATCATATGTAGTCTTGATTTCAGATCTTCATGTTGGTAGTAAGTACTTTCTAGAAGTAGAATTTCTTAGATTTTTGAACTGGCTCTCATCAGCTGATGAAGACATAGTAAGTAGAATCAAATTCCTCTGTATAGGGGGAGACTTGATTGATGGCATTGGAATATTTCCTAATCAAGAAAAAGAATTAATCGAAACAAATGCCAACAAACAAATGGATCATGTAAGTGATTTGCTTGCTAAAATTCCTAAACATATTAAAGTTTTTGTTATTCCAGGGAACCATGACCCAGGGAGAAGAGCCTTGCCGCAACCGGCGCTGCCAAGAAAATATTCTGATAGATTATATTCTTTTGAAAATTTCACTATGCTAGGGAATCCTAGTTTAATAGAGCTGGACGGTGTAAAAGTATTGATGTATCATGGACAAAGTTTGGATGACATCATTGCTACAACACCTGGTCTGAGCTACTCAAAGCCGGCAGAAGCAATGAAGATATTACTTAAGGCACGTCACCTATCCCCAATATACGGGGAACGCACACCTATAGGACCAGAACTCGAGGATATGATGGTAATTACTGATGTGCCAGATATTCTTCATTCAGGACATGTGCACAGTATAGATGTCCAAAATTACCGCGGGACTTTGATAGTTAATTCAGGTGCCTGGCAGGCGCAGACTAAATTTCAACAGACTATGGGTATTATTCCAAGCCCCGGGATTGCAATTGTAGTTAATCTGTCCAATCTTCAGCCATTTCAGATGAATTTCAATCTGCCAGATCCAACGTAGAAAGAGAAGGGTCATCTTTGCTGACAGTAAGAGTCGGGATTGTAATCTTTATCCTCTGCGATCTTCCGTAACGTCCCTTGCTCACCACATCACTTGTTATTAGACCTAGCTGATCTAGCTCACTTATTATTTGTGTGATACGGCGTTGTGTTAGAGGCTCGTGTTCAAAATTATTACATAGTGAGGAATAAATATCATATACTTCACCTGTATTTCCATTCTTTGATTTCATTATCGCCAGTATTACTATTTTAGTATGGGTAGTTGAATTTTTCAAAACTTCATAATTGGTATCCTTTTCGATCTTTTCTAGTGCAAATCGGACATGCCTTTCTTCTACACCATTTAATCTCTCTCTTTCAGCGATTTCTGCAGCAACCCTAAGCAAATCGATTGCTTTTCTTGCATCACCGTTTTCCCTTCCCGCCATTGCTGCGCATAAATTTATTACTGCACTAGAAACGACATCATCGTTAAATGCAAGCTTTGCTCTATCTGCCAGGATTTTTTGCAATTGTTCTACTTTATATGGATTAAATACCATCTCTTCTTCACTCAGGCTACTACGAACACGCGGATCTAGCTTATCCTTAAAAGTAAGACTATTAGATATGCCAATTAAACTAATAAAACCACCAGACATTTGCTCATTTGCCCTAGTGAAATTATATAATATATCATCGCCATTTTTATCCACAAGAGAATCGACTTCATCAATTATCAGCACAACATGGAGTTTTTGAAATCCAAAATCCTGTCTGTCGCTTCTCCCATCGATAGGCCTGTAAAATGTACTTGTAATTTCTTTTCCTCCTCTCTGTTAATTCCCATATTCTCTGCAATTTCATACAGAACCTTGTAGCCTGTGTTAGCAGTTTTCGCGTTAACAAATGGCACCGTAACTTCTATTCCAAGTTCCTTAGCCTTCTGATGTAACCGTTGAACTACATTTTTTATTACAGCTGTCTTTCCAGTGCCTGGTTTCCCAAACAATAGCAAATTTGACGGTCTAGCGCCCTTTAGAACCACAGATAAGGTTTGCGCAATTGTTTTTGTCTCCTCATCTCTGAATGGGAGTTTAGCAGGGACATAGTCTATAGTCAGAGTCCGCCTGTTTTTAATTAAAGTCTTTCCAGATACAGCTTTTTCAAATATACTATCGAGTAGATCATCACTCAATTCAAAACGCTCCTATTATCCCAATCATGCAAACACATACACATACACACCCCTATGTTTCCTTTCTAACATAACTAAGGACATTTAAGATAAAGTTATCATCTTAACACGTTGTTAATAATTCGCTTTTAAAGATCAAAATCAACTTATATTAATTATTTGATTAATTCTTTCCAATTTAAACTAGGACATATGAGTATGCATGTGGAATCGAAATAGTGGGGTGGGGCATTACATGAAAAGGCTTCACTTTAACATGATGTTAACAATTGTGTTTATGGGAACCTAAAAGGGGCACCTAAATACCCCTCTATTTCCACTGGAGTGTTATAATTCGACTTAACAACGTTAACATGAATGGTTTAACCCCTTTATTTCCACTGCAACCCTAAATAAGGCAATATTATAAAATTATCATAATAAAGAAGTTTAATCGTTAAGATGCTATTGGGTCATCTCATGAAAAGTTAACAAGTCAATTTTTTTTGTTAAAGTGTTAACTGTTAAGCAGTTATCCGATATTTTTAATACCCGAATAACTTGATCTATTGAGGAAAATTTTGGGGATTACGAATATTGGCCTGGGTCTGAGCTACTGCATTATGAAGCATCAGATCTCTACGTCCAGTCTCAGTTATATGATATTTGAATGGCTTATTCTTGTCATCCCTGACCACTAAGTTCCTTTCATATAACTTTCTCATAAGACGGGATGTATGTTCTCGCGTCTTTCCTATCTCTATTTGAATCTCCCTTGAGGTTCTAGATCTTTGAGCCAATAAATTCAAAATTAGATCTGGGGTAGACGATTGACTCTGATAATTCATGTCGTGATTAGTACTGATCATATCATCTGCTGTGATGTTATTTGGTATCACGCTGCTTGTAACTAAGAGCGATTTGTTCTCATGAATTTGCGATTTAGGTTGCGATATTACTTCATTGTTGTGAGATCGCGATGGAGGATCTTCTTCTGATTGTGATATTCCAGTGGATTCCTGCTGAAAATTGTGACCAGTTCCGGTGCTAGCTTCATCTAAATGTCCAGTTTGGTTACGCTGGGTCAAGAGCAATTCTATCTTGTCAATTTTGAATCTCAATTCACCAATTCCTTTATCATAACTTTGAAGTCTACGTGTATATTCGTATACAATAGCTTCAACTACAGCATGATCGGGTCGATGCTTTAATTTACTAATGGGGTCCTTAATTTTTATATAAATAAACATGCTACACATACCAATCACAAATGAAGGTAAAAGATACATCACAAGATTCCAATCTAGGTTAAACACTCCTATATTCATATCACAGAAGTTATAATAACCAGTGATATTAACGTTATATGTGTGATTGATTTATACTTTTGACATTCTTTTAATTAATTGATCAATCACTGACATCACATTTTGTGCTCTGGGATTATCATTATTACCTGTTTCCTTATATAATATCACATTTAGTTGTGATGCTAACCTTTCTAATATATGAAACGCCTCTTCATCAAGAGCACTAATAGAATACAATAGAATAATACTATAAAGCAATCTAGTTATCTTTATTTTACATTGCTTTACTTGCCTATAATATGCCCCTGAACTTATATTTTCAATCGTCCGTTCACTGGCTAGTCGTTTAGAAATAATATCTATTTGTCTACTAGTAAATAGAGAATTTGCAGTAATTTGCCTATAAAATGTATTAGAATTATAATTCCGCTGTTCCATTATAACTATACAATCTTGTATAGTATTTTCAGGTATTAAAGATATTGTACCTTCCAAAGAAAGATAATAGTTGAGATAATTCAATTAAAATGTGCTACTTTTTGACTGGTAAATTTTCTAAAGCTATAGAATTTAGTTTTGCTTATATACTAAATTTCTCTCAGTTGTTATCATATTCTCAGGATTAAGTTAGTCTATATTTATTTGGATAAGTTGGCTTCCTACTGAGAATATCTTTAATAAAATAGAGATTTATCTAATAATTTGAAGTGTTTCATTACATACAAGAAGATGCATATTCTGAACCATACACTTTTATCTCCCAGAACTCAATTCTTGGTTTTCTATGATAATAGGAATTAGTGGATAAGTTCGAGCTGATGTTTGTATGGCAATATGCTTATTACGTACAGCCTATCTGATCTAATAAAGTATAATACATTCATGAAATTACTTGAATTAATCGGTCTTAGAGATTGGTACGTTAAACCAGGGCAGGAAAAGGATAAGATATTTGAGGAT
>NZ_QURE01000107.1 GCF_009898475.1 Nitrososphaera sp. AFS
GCCCTTTTTGTACATTCGTGGTTTACCAAAAATAAAAGTAAAGACAAAACTATCCTAGAACGAAGGATATTAAGGAAGCTACACCTAACAGAGAATATCGTTATACTTACTGTTGCCGGATTGGTAAACGCTGCGATAATGATTATGGCTGCTGCTGCGTTTAATGCGCACTATTCTAATGTAGCATCAATAGCCGATGCTTACAGGACATTAATTCCTCTGTTTGGTGCAGGAGCCGGAATTGTTTTTATTATTACATTGCTTGCATCTGGTATTTCTTCATCGGTTGTAGGCACTTTAGCTGGTCAAGCTGCTATGGAAGGCCTGTTGGGCTTGAAAACTAATGTATGGATAAGACGAGTTGTAACGAGATTCATTAATGTCGTCCCCACCACAATAGCACTATTACTAGGATTAGATCCTCTTAGTATACTAGTTTACAGTCAAGTAATACTTAGTTTGATGATACCATTACCGATGATTCCTCTTGTATTGTTGACTAGAAATAAATCGATAATGGGCGAATTTGTCAATAGAAATATTACAACAATTATTGCTACTGTCTTTGTAGGCATAATATTGACATTTAATTTTTTTCTAATAATGACTACGGCCAAATTGTAAAGATTACTAAATGAATATTTCTCCGAAGCCCTTTCGAATCTCGTAGCTTACTGGCTTAGCGTACTTCTTTTGCTTTTTCTACCTCTTCTGTAACTGTTCTGAGTATTGTCAGAACATATCTAAAAACCAGTCTTACATTCCAGGATCCCTTTGATTATCAAGCAATCCAATTGTTCATAAGCACTATGAAACAAAGCAGATAACGATAAAGCTATACGTTGAATAAGAAAGTAAGAGATTAGACTGCGTGCTTTCCAGGCCTTGCAGTCTTCCCACGTACATGATCAATTTTTGTTTGTTTGCGTACGCATGTCGTCGATCCACGATTTCCTACGAACATGGGACTATCGAGGAGATCGTGAGACATTTATTATATACGCTGACGACTCTATAAAGTTACCGAATTTAAAAGATCATAATGGAAAGGCTGAATTGTAAGATATCAACTTGGGGTTAATGCCATTTCAGCGACTTTCAATTTCCATATTTTTGTTGTTTGACTATTACAGCTGCTTTTGTAACTTAGATTCCTTTTGAGTTGTTAAGGAAAGCTATTTTGCGAGTAGAGTTGCCGTCATTGAAAATTACAACTCCTTGGTAGATTGATGTTCCGTTTTTGTAGTTGGTCCCATTTGTATCATGTGCTGTCCAAGATATCATTTCTTTATCTTTATCTTTTGTAGATATTACCCCATGACCCAATCCGTGTGCCCCTAAGGGGGAGAATATCCATGCTTCAAGGTTTGTGACCTTACTGACATCATTCACAGTCCCATTTTCAAAGATTAATCCCTGAGGAAAGCCTGAAGAATTCAATTTGGTGAAGCCTAAAGACCTTCCATTTGCTTGATAAATTGGATTTTTATTTACTATAAAGCTGTTATTACTTACTGGGTTATTATTTATGCCGGTCTTATTTTTCTCCATAGTGCTATTTGGGATTACTGTAAACGGCATTGATGCTACTTTTTTTATGTCGTCACTCACAGGAAGCAAAATTAACGATATTACGGAAAATGCTGCACATGCTAGTAAGAATATGTTTTTTTATTTTCATATTCCATTTGTATTAAAAAATTATCTAATATTTAAAGAATATGATATAATGAACCGCTCTTAACTTCCCATAGTAAGACCTATGGCTGAGTGCATGAGTTAGCAAGTTACTTACGAAATGGTGATCTTGGCATTGCCTTTTTGCTTAAGAATGCTTATGATCACTTTGATTGCCTATTACTGTCTAGTGACAATCCACTTGTTTTAACATTTGTTTAAAATATTGATCAAATGCACATATCGAGAACCACAATCATGAACGTAAATCACAAAAGCTAAAGCTAAGTGCGAACCGAGTCTAAGCCATCAATAAACAAAAATCAAGGACAGAATGACTTGACTTATTCATGTTCAGATTCGATGGTGGACATCTAATAACTTGTCTATAGAAAGCCTTGCCTTCTCGGCAGGTGGTGGATTTCTGTTTAGTGTAGTAGCCGGATATGCAATAAAGAAAGTAATAAAAATGGTTGCTGTCGTTATTGGATTATTTGTAATAGGTCTTTCATATATCATACAAATGATGGATAGATGTAAATTGGTTAGAAATAGAGAATGCAACATTAGCAAATGTTGCAATCCTCTTCTTCCAAATCCACTTTGAAAATACTAGGTTTTAGAATCATATAGATTGCCACCAAAAAAGCATCTAATAAAGTCCGACTTTTCATACGTCGAGATGAAAACAACTCATCATGGTTGTATCAGTAGCAGGAGAAAGCAAATTTCTCTAAAATAACTATCATACATTTTATGGTTTTATTTAATAAATCAATTCTCATATACTCATTTGGAGAATGTGACCTGTTAGGTATATCGGTTCCACCTATACAAACAGATGGCACACCTAATAGTTTATTGATATAATACATTGGCCCTGTACCAGCTGAAGATACATTGATAATTGCGTCTCCATATACTTCTATTGCAGCTTCCTTAATGATATTTACAAATGGATGATTTATAGATGTCCTGGTAGCAGGTTCAGATCCTAGAAGTCTTATCTCTATTGTTGTATTATTACTGCTGCCGCCATTGTAATTATTATTGTTATTATTACTCGTAGATAACAGATAGTTTCTTATATGCTTTTTTAGCCTTTCAAATTGTATCTGTGGAATCATGTCTGGAACAAGTCTAAAATCTAATCTTGCAACAGTAGTAGAAGGAAGTACAGTCTTTGAACCTTCACCAACATATCCTGATACTAATCCAGAAATATTACATGTTGGCATTCCTGCAAATGCTTTCTTAACTTCAATACCTTTAGCATTATTAATAAAACTAGATATACCATATTCCTTCATTAATGCATCTTCGTCAAATGGCTCTTTCTCAATCAAAGATATCTCTTCATCTGTGAAGCCCCTTACTTCGTTATACCAGTTTTCTATCAAGATATTTCCATTATTATCTCTTAAAGTGTTTAATAGCCTTATAAGGCTCCATGTAGGATTTTCAATCAGAGCTGCCAGACTAGAATGTGCATCTCTACAAGGGCCTTTTGAAACAATTTCGATAGACAGAATACCTTTTTGACCTAAAGAAATAATTGGTCTACCTCTTGTATCCACAAAGCCGCTTTCCCAGATTACACCATCGCACTTGAATTTCTCTTTGTATAGACTAATGTATTCTTTTAAATGAACACTTCCAATTTCTTCTTCGCCTTCTACAATGAATTTAACATTACATGGCACGTCATTAGTTTTCTTAATATAATACTCTAATGCCTTGATCCTAGCAATTAATTCTCCTTTATCATCTACTGCTCCTCGTCCAAAGATGTAGTTGCCTTCAACATTTCCGCTAAATGGATTTTTGTCCCATAGTTCTATTGGCTCAACGGGCTGAACATCATAATGGTTGTAAAATAAAATAGTCTTACCATTGGGATTTGATTTAGATTTAACTTCACCATAAACTATTGGGGGTGGTGATGATAGTGGTGGTGGTTGCGTTGCTGGAGAAGATGGAATGTTACTATTATTATCTTCCTCCTCACCTTCTGTAGAATTATTATTAGTGAGATAGAGAAGTTTAGTATCAATTCCAGCATTCAGCATTATTTGCGCAAGCAGCTTAGCACACTCAACCAATCCTTGGTTTTTTGCTGAAACGCTTGGTTGTCTTATTAGGGTCTGTAAATCTCTAACAGCGTCACCATCATTTATTTTAATATTTTTAATCATGATGTATTATATACGTATTTCAATCTCGTAGAGGCAATAATATAATATATTCGTCACTTCTAAACACACAAAATATATCGATCATCGTGATAAGTCAGACGATTATGTTGTTAAATGTCATACACAATTAGAAAAAGTAATAGCATCACGTTATAGGTTGATTATTTTTAGTCTTCTCCCAGATATCAGATATCACTTCAAACAGTGTTTGTTCCGTAGAACCATTGAATTTCTTCTGCCATAATTTAGCTACATATTCGCCAGGCGTATTTTTGCTTTCTAATCTCTTGTCCAATATGCCAAGAAATTCGGGTTTTATGCTTAAATCAGACAGCCCTTTCCGTGCAAAATCCAATTGATTTCTTATTGTATCTATTATATTAAAATGGGTCTTGGTATCAAATCCTGATCTGACTACGGATAGTCTTTCTTCTCTTAATGAAGAAAGTGGCCGCAATTGTCTCTCTTCATGAATAGCCCTATAAAGATAGCCAATGAAGAACTCTACCAATGCTATCAATGCCTTAGGAGTAGGTTGTACCGACATAATTCTAGTCTCAACGCGATAAAAATCTGAGTTTAGACGAATTCGTAGGTCGTCATGCCTTTCCTTTTCTAATTCAAAGTAATCCTTTGCAATAACTTTATCTCTTCTACTTGTGAGATAGGCTATATAATCTTCAACGCCATCTAGATATTTAGTAATAGCCGGAAAGCCTGAATTTTGCTGTTCTGACTGATCATAAAGATAAATTCGAGGTTCGTGCATAGAAAAGATTTTACCAGCAAAGAGTCTACTATTAGCTCCAAGTACAATTGCAGATGGTATCAGATTTAATATGTGATTGAACATTTGTGCTGTATGAATCGGATTTTGCCCTTGAAGATTAAGATGAAAACCCTGAATAGCAGATGGAATTTGTAATGCCTTAAATTTCAGACCTTCAATTTCCACGTCAGGAATTTTAGTCTGCCACCGTGCAAGTTTCTTGTATCTTGGTTTATCAGTAATCAGTCCATAAGTAGTATTATTCCTATTATTATCGTAATGATCCTTTAATATCTCTGGAGATGGATTACCTCCAAGAAGTACAGGAAATACCATTTCCTTATGCTTGTATACCTTCTGAACTGCTCTATCTAGATGTTCTATAAATTCTTCAAACAAATTATTAAGATCAAGAAGGCTATACATTGGAGTAGGTTGAGTTTTGTATTCAAATTGACACATACCATACTCAAAATCAAGTTCATGTGTAGTTCCTTTTAGCTCTTCAATTAATGGAGCAGCATTAACAGGTACTCCTTTATTATCAAGTAAGCATCCTTCAATCTCCACTCCGACTCGGAATGTTTCATCATATCGTATAGAGTCTCTGTGAGCTCTATTCTTCAATTCTTCTGCCTGCTTTAAAATAAAATAGTAGGAGGTATCAGAAGACGGCAGTCGTTGCCGTAGTCGTCTTTGATTCAACTATTATGATCATAGAAATATAGTAGATAAAGGGATAAATTATTATCCATATATCTTGATGTGAACTATGATTCGGTAATTAAGATTGCCCAATACATTATCATACCTTTTATTTCATGCTACCTCTTTGGAATAACATTCTAAAGGAAATCTAGTAGAATCTTCTACAATAATCCATGTCTATGTCATAGGTTATACTCAATTTAAAATATAGTGAATTTGAAATATAGTGACAAACAGAAAAGTCGCTAGAAGAATGGAATTAAAGCGTTAGAATTATGTTCTGTGCAACCTAAAATGTAAATTGATATGAAGGCTGAGATTTAGCGGGATTTTTGTTAATTGTTGGAGTATTTGTTTGTTATAATTGTAGTGCTGAGGAACATCTTCATTTGCAATCTATTATAATAATAGATATGGATCTACTATCATATTTCTGCCCTCCTAGAGATGAACTTTTACGGATAACTACATGATGCCTGCTTCATCAGCCCGTGGAGTATTAGGTGAAACATCGGCTGAGCTTGCCTTTCCAAAATCTTCTGGTTTTTTGAAACAATCATCGCAAAACCAAACACTATTGACATAATGACCTATCTTTAGCTGACCTTCTTTCTCCACCTCTGATTCTACTGAATCAGCTACGTTAGAGCCGCATTTTATGCACCTTTTTATTAAATCAACCATAAAAATTACAGCACCTATCTTTAATCAATATTAATTAGAGAACTTCTGAGTGATTATTTAAGCTAATATTAGGTCTAATATTAGGAGTCAGCAAGTAATGATAAAACTGAAAGAAGTTATGATCTTGAAATACCCATTTTTTGCTATAAAATGATCTTCGGATGATCTTCGGATGATTGTCCTTTAACAGGATTCATTGTACGCTCTAATAGTATATGGACATAGAAATATTTAGGTTTGGTGTTTTATTTGTAAGTGTGCTAATTCTCCGTCATGTGGCTACGGGCAGACTGAAGCAAAAGGTAGCACCAGATTTTCCCTGACTTTGGCCCATATTTTTCCACCATGAGCTTCTATAATGCTCTTAGATATGTACAATCCTAGGCCAGTTCCACTAAATGACTTGCTCGTGAATTTTGTAAATAGCTTTGGAAATATTTCTGGATCAATACCGGAGCCAGTATCCTCTACACTTACTACTGCCTGTTTTTCATTGTCATTTCCCTGACCTTCTTTATAATCCATAGGTCCAGATATGACAACGGACACGAAACCGTAAGGAGTAAACTTGATAGCATTATCCAATAAGTTGGAGATAACCTGCATTATTCTATCTCTATCAGCTTGGACAAAAATATTATCAATCTGATTAGCAACTTCCCACTCTGCTATGTCCTTGACTGATTTATATGTTATTTTTACCTTATCACTACTGGTGTTTCTTAGTACGAGTTTGGTTCGGGCATCCTCGGTAGCACTTATCATGAGATCGTTTAGACTAAATTTCGTTTTATTCAATTTCAATGTCTGACTTTCGATCCTTGTAATATCCAGTATATCTTTCGTTAGCTTATGAATTCTAAATGAATTTCTATA
>NZ_QURE01000108.1 GCF_009898475.1 Nitrososphaera sp. AFS
TTTATTAATGGCTGCATTTAGTTTTAGTTTTGGGTTTATGTTCACAGGTTGTTCCGAGGATATGTACAAACTCATCCAATACCCTATACCTTCACTTAAGCCTCTATTCTAGGGATTATACCTCCAACTTAATCTTTTAAGCTATTACCATTCATCCAATAGCGATCCTCATACGTACTCAAGATAAATATCTTTATTATAAGTAGCACCATTTTCACATCTTGCTTCAAGGAATAGCACCCTCAGCCAATAGAGACTGTATCATTTGCTCAGTCTTGCCGTAGTCTCCTTCACCAATATGACTATAACGAATATATCCTTGGTTATCAACTAAATAGTCCCTTGGCCAGTAATTATTCCCGTAGGCATTCCATGTTACATAATTATTATCCAGGATTACTGGGTATTTTATTTGGAAATGATTAACAGCCGTCTTTACATTATCGATATTTTTCTCATCACTAAATTCGGGTGTTTGAACACCAATAATTACTAGGCCCCTGTTAGAGTATTTTTGGTACCAATCATTTAGATAAGGAATTGTGTGTATACAGTTAATACATGTGTATGTCCAGAAGTGTACAAGGACGACCTTACCTTTCAAATCTGCTAATTTAATAGAATTAGGGTTGTTAATAATACCAGTAATGCCAGTAAATTCTGGCGCTTTTTTAAATTGAGCTTTATCGATTATGAAATGGTTTTGTGTATTTCCATTTTGTACCAATGGTTGATTCTCACTTGATGTTGCAGCTTCTAAAGTATTTACACCTAAGAAGTAACTTAGTGATGCCAAAACCAATCCCACCGCTACCGTTATTACTACTAGAATATTGCTATAATTTCGAATCATTTTCTGTTGTTTCCTCTAAATGACCTTAGAAAAGTTAGACGATTTGTGCGTTTCAAGTCCAAGTAACCTCTCTTCATTTCATTCATTAATACTTTTTTCCAGATTACATCCAAATTGAATAACATATTGGTCCTTCGTGTTGGCCTATTACTTATGTTCTTACACACAGACGGATAATTCCGTAATATGCCTCAGTAAGGAGAAGTCACTCTAACCTATCTGTTGAACTTGCAGTAAATCGCTATAATGTTATTACATATTCTGCAAGCTTTGAATAGTAGTATCTTACTTTACCTGATATCCATGAGTGAACGCTGGGTCGACTTTACTAATTTATCTTTACCGGAACAAATTCGCGCCAGGGTAATCAAAACACTAGACCAAGGCATTCGGCTTAACATGTCAACCGAAGAATCCAAAAAATTGCTTAGAAGGCATGTAAATAGTAAAACAAATCTGGTAACCATGTTTGTGGATATCAATAACTCAACAGAAATGAGTCTTTCCTTACCTGAAAACAAGTTCGCCTTATTAGTCCAATGTTTTGCTCAGGAGGTAAGTATTGCAGTATTGGGCTATGGTGGTTATGTATTCAAATACGAGGGCGATGCCGTTATTATATTATTTCCTGCAGGATATGACGGAACAAAAGCATGTAAAAATGCATTGATGTGCTCAAGAGCAATATTAGAGATTATAAAAGAAATCATAAATCCTGTATTCAAGACACATGAATTGCCTGAGATTAGCGTAAAAATAGGCCTAACGTATGGTTATGCTCTAGTAGTAATTTATGGAAACGATTCAAAAAAAGCTCACATAGATATAATTGGTTCTAGCATAAGTTTGGCTTCAAAGATTGTCTCCATTGCGAAGCCTAACCAGATTTTAGTTGGCGAATATCTTTACGATATTCTTCTATCATCAAACTCTATAAGCAATAATAACAATCTCAGAGAAATAGATCTAGACCCGACAAAGTGGAAATATCTTTCTCATTCTGACCCTGAAAGCATGTATCGTGTATATGAATATGTGGACATAATTACTTAAGACATAGGGGCCCTGTGTTATGACTTTAATTTTACTCTCATTACTTTGCATATCAGAACCTGATCAGAACCTGACTTATTTATAACCTGTAATGGACTTGTAAATGAGACAGCACAGGCCACTGACAACGCATAAAGCTTATTTTCAAAGACTGAGCTATAGTTATTACTTGAATGTTCCGCTGTATCGCAAATACTACCGTCCCGCCGCATCTTTAGACTGGACGGCTACATTGATAGCCTTACAATTATTGCATAATGAATCTAGCTACTTGTCTAATATCGAGAATCGTTAACTATTTACTCTTATTATGGAATATTCTAATATGTTATAATAGTAGTAGGATTTCTCTTATCTTAATTCCTCATCCAATTATATGAATAGTCTACTATAATTTAGTTACATTTTTATATCTGAGGATAAAAGTGCCAAACTCGATATGTTCTACAAGAATGGTAAAATCATACCATCTAATTTCTTGATCTTTTCTCTGCTGATATTTTCGGTCATTTGCGTAAGTATTCAAGGGAAGTTAGCATCAGTGTATGCACAGACAACTTTGTTTCCACAACAAACGTCAAGTCAAACACAAACTAAGCACCAACAGGTACTACAATACGATAAAGAGAAAAACTGTGCTACAGACCAACACACACCCACTACATACATAACGTACTTGACACATTTTTCATGTGGTCACGTAACTGTTTTTAACAATGGAACCGTTCTTAGAAAGTTTATCTTGTTAGTTGACGACTTCAATGGCTCGGGAAAACCATATCCAATAACTACTAATCAAATGGACCCTATGTTCACGGGAACATACCACTATGTAGCAAATCATACAAAGTATCAGCCAGTAATATTCCATGCTTGGACATTTAACGGCACAATTCCAGGACCTACAATCCGGGTAACTCAAGGAGATCATGTCCAGGTAACTGTGATAAACTCCAAAGACAGCAAGTTCCCTCATAGTTGGCACGTTCATAGCATACACTCAGGTATTAACGACGGAACTATGACCGCATCAGGAATGATATTCCCAGGAAGTAATTATACCTATGATTTTGTTGCAACTCCAGCAGGCCTATATCCGTACCATTGTCATATGACACCCGTTGAGGAGCATGTTAGCAGAGGACTATATGGAATGATGATTATAGATCCACCCCATCCACGACCAGCAGCAAAAGAAATGGTCATGATGTTAAACGAATATACGTTTAGCTACATGGGAGCAGATGGAAAAGGACATTTGAATCAAACAGTACCAGCTACAGAGAGTCAAATATTGCATAATCTTACAGCAGTAGAAGAAGCAGCAGACGAAGGAAATGGACCAGATAATCAATTCTATACTGTGAACGGAATGGTGTTTGGATACACCGGACCACATGAGATTCAATTGAAGACTGGAGTAGACTATAGGATATACCTAGTGAATATGGTAGAATTCGATCCTCTGAATAACTTTCATCTTCACGGAGCTATGTTCACCTATACTCCAAGTTGTACAATGAGCAGTTCAATAAAGTATACAGACATAGTTTCGCTTATGCAAGGAGACCGAGGTTGTGTTGACGTGCACTTTCTGGAGCCAGGAATGTTCATGTTCCATTCACATCTCAATCATTTCACAGATTTGGGATGGCTTGGAGTTTTCAACGTAACTGGGAGGGCTATTACAACAAGGGCTAGTTAGACAGAGACGTAGAAGGTAAGCAATTATTGTACCTACTAATATAGGTACCAATACAGCTTACAGACATAATTTAGCAAGGTAATTCACAAACATCTTCAAGTGTAATAATTTGCTTAAATATTGATTAATCATTGTCTAGTTCCGGTTAAGTCGAGGAATAGTATTTATACGTATTCGGTAAGCATATTTCAGTTGTGCTTGAAATAGTTAGATTTATCTAATATATTATCGTATACTTCTACATGATGAAAGCATCAAATACTGTTAAACACCTAATTTCTTTTGGGGTTATTGCATTGGCTCTAATAATTATAACTTGGGCCGTTATTCTGGCACCAAGCGCCTTAGGCCAATCAAAATCAGCTCAAGTTTCTATAGTCAAAGGTGCATCAAATCCAAGTGCCACAGAGCCATATAACCCTTCGCCGCTTACGGTTCATGTAGGAACGACCGTCACGTGGACAAATAACGATAACACTGGTCACACAGTTACAGAAGGAAATCCTTCTGGCAATACCCCTGTTAATGGGTTTGATTCTGGGATTATGGCTCCCGGAAAAACATTTACACACACGTTTGCCACACCTGGAACTATACAATACTCTTGTACCCTCCATCCAACAATGTTAGGTGAAGTAATAGTAAAGTAATTTTTGTTTATTTTTATATATTTTTCATTATTTTTACAACGGGCTCTTATGGTATTTTTCGATAGGGGCTGTTCCCTGTTTAAAAGTTATAACCAGAATATCACCTACTTTGTAAGGACAGTTAGCAATACCTCTTGGATGCTGATCTGAACCAATTACAACACAAGTTCCTTCTGATTTGGTGACAATTTTTGCCTGTTCGGTGACATCATTTCTTATTAAATCTTTAATTGGGAACCCAAACATAGCTTGGACACCGAAGAAACCTCCAATTATTACAATTGCCACCAGTGCTGCCATTTTCTTGCCTGGTATACTCGAAAATATTCCTGAATCTGAATCTGTTTCAGGTTCACTCAATTTAATTATATCTCAGCAATTGGACATAAAAACTAATACCTATTGCAAGTAGCAAGTCTAATGAGTATATAAAAAGGATCTTTATATATTAGATATATCTTCTTTATATATTAGATATATCTAGGCGTTAGATTTATTAAATATGTTGTCTTATGTATCATAATATGGCTTTAGTCGGCATGAATAAAAATATAAGAGATGAATATGGCTCAGAGAGCTCGAAACAGAATCTGAACATAGAACATAATTTATTTGTGAGAATAAATGGAACGTTGCCAGACTTTTCAATTATGGGTGATGAGGAAAAGTCTGAAAGGGCAGCAGAAGTAAAGAGAATGGAAAGAGCTGCTAACACATCCTGCTCAGTATTTATGAGAGATAGTGCACTTGGCAAAAAAAATGGATTTTCTCATCTTCTTGTTGATGTTGGCGAGGGAGTAGTCAAAAGCATAGAAGATTATATTTCTGAGATGGCACCGGTTGATCGACAGACATCGTTATCGCATATCCCTGATGCTGTACTAATAACTCATTCTCACGATGATCATATTAAGGAACTCCCGTTACTGGCAAGTAAAGCGAGTGCGTCTGATAAATTGAATATTTATTGCACTAATGAATGCCGTGACCAAATCATAGCCAAGTTTCCCAAGCTTGTAGAGAAGCAATCAGTTGTTTCCTTTAATACCATACGGCCTGGTGAAATATTCCAGGTTGGCCCATTTTCGATATTTCCAATCTTGGCATTACATGGCGAGGACTCACCTTCAGGCTCTGTTATTTATATCGTAAGAACCAACGAAAGAAAGATCATATTTGGATGGGACTTTCTGACTTTACCAGAAGTGAATGAGAATTTACTATGGAATCCGGATCTATTGATCCTAGGTACTCAAAGCTATAATCCCCATCCCGAGACTGGTATGATCTCTGTAAGTGATGCTTATCAGCTTGTAAGACGATGGAATGCAAAAGAATGTTACTTGGTTCATTATAGAGGACTAATGGACTTTCAGGAGAGCAAGAACCAGTGGTTCAAAGGTCCAGTTAAAGCAATGACAGCCACTGAGCTACAAAAAAATGTAGATTCTCATCTTGGAATTAGTGGAGATAACGGGAGGTTTAAGATAACTGTGGCAAAAGAGGGCATGACTTGGGTTCCTAAGTCTAATGAGAATTTAGAATATCAGGTTGATGAAAATGTAGCTGTTGGAAATATCATTGAAATAGAAAGCCTTGAGAATTATGTTTTCAAGATAGAAAAACCCAATAAAGAAGATAAGCTGAAAATTGAAATAGAGGATAGAATCAACAGATACACACTACAGTTCGACAGACCAAGGAGGGACAAGAATAATGATCTTCTTATCCGCGGTGCAGCTGAGAAGGGTATGCTCGCAAGGGGACCTGAGCTAAAGATGGAACTGTTTATCCCCGCTTCGGAGGAACAGCAACAGAAACAGGAACATGGAGATGCTTCACTCAGTATAAATGCGTTTAAAGGTAAAAAGTATGTATTTCATGACACTATTTTAATAAGCAATAGAGATGCACTAAGATTTAGAAAATATATTCAAGAGAACTTTAGATAGACGAAGCAGGTCATGTAGAGATTGATGTACGTAGAAGAGGAATAACAATGAAAGCAGTGTATATTGTAAATAGCTCAAGAGTTGCAAAAGTGTTGATTGATCCTATGCGAAGGGCAATACTGGACCTGTTGAGACAAAAACCTATGACTCAGGCCCAATTGGCCGATGAGCTAGGATTAACTGGAGCATC
>NZ_QURE01000109.1:0-1380 GCF_009898475.1 Nitrososphaera sp. AFS
CCAGAATACTGGTTCAAATATGTTATCTGAACCTCCAATCAGTACGACGTATTCTCATTAATTAAACAGCCATCTTATGATAAAAGGACCTTATTGGAGAATAACTAACATTTCATGTTGTTAAGGTTGATACTGAAAGACCGTTGTACTAGGCTGGACTGTAATCGATGCCCAGAACATACTTGCCTAGGTTATGTGAGATTGGTACTGGGATATGCACAGGGGATATGCACAGTACAGTAGTTAATGGTTAAATGAACAGACTGACAGACAGACTACAACCAGTCAGTCGGCAGGGATAGCTACCTAGACATGAAACCAGTTGTAGTCTGCGTGGGTGGTGATATGCGTGTTACCCGTTATAGTATAGTTACGGTAGATAATAAGTAAATCTGGGTTAGAAGTAAGAAAAAATGGTGCCTACGGAAAGTAAGTAAGGCCACGTTCAAGTAAGGAGATCTGGCTCCGTTGTGGCCGATTAGATATTGTTTTAGCCATTCATTAACACGGACCAAAAGTTACGAAAATTAATTTCATTTATCTAAGCGGGTTACTGTTAACCATAAGGTAGATATCTGTTCTTGATGACGACCAACGCTTCGCATATTTGTTAATAAGAAATGAGTCTAAGATAAACTTTATCGCCCAAATTAACACAAAATATCACTCTCTTCAATTATTGAGATGTTTTAAATCAGATAATTGAAATTGTCTGCCATATTTGACAAATGCTGTAAATAAAACATGCTTCTAGGATGGCTAATACCATAGTTCTACAAAGCCATATCGTAGGTTTTTTTCCACCTAACCATACAAAAGAAAGAAAAAAAATGGATTTTCAAGATAGAAATGGATTTTCAAGATAGGAATGATAGTATTAGCGGTGGTGGTGGTGGTGGAGTGCGTTCCTATACGCCACTACACAAAATAGCCAACATTTGCTTATCAAACGGCTACTCAGTGCTATATGGTGCTGAGTCAGCTCTGCCAAAGAACAGATACTTGGGAGTATAGAGAATACTAGTAATTCAAAACAGGTTCAAGAAAAAATCTCAAATGGATTTCTAACAATAGTTGATATAGACTCTATACACGAGCAGTGTGGCATTAATCATGATTCCTTGGTAGAATTCTGGAATTCCAGTGTTAAGCTGGCCGATGAAAGAGCACAATCCTCCAAAGGCACAATAATGTTTAGTGCTCCTGATTCGTATTTTAACCATAATCAACATGGTACGTTCTTTATGTTTGAAACCACAATGGGAAAAACATTTTCCACGAACAAAAGTATGATTTGTTGGTACAGGGATAAATGGTTGAAAGATTTGTCTTTGGCTTCTCTTATAAAAATACTGACTACTCACAAGCATACTATCCATG
>NZ_QURE01000109.1:1396-5765 GCF_009898475.1 Nitrososphaera sp. AFS
GAGATGAAATTATCAATACAATAAGCCAAGGGATAGACAGAATACTTGGACAGGACTCGGCTATACTTCTTTTTCAAAGTATGAATAATACACATAGACTAAGCCAGGACGATATTCTGTCTAGACCAGCAGTCTTTGAAAGGTTGCTAAAACAAATGCTTGATAATGATTCTTCTGCCAATGCAGTAATCGATTCTATTTTTGACCAGTTTGTTAGCAAAGTATCATTTGTTCAGGATGTTGGAGTTAGTTCAAACGGTTAGGAAATTGGAGTTTTTCCAACAGCCACTCAATTTTGTAAAAAGAACAAGACATGGCAAACACATTGTGCTTTTTTACGAAGAGCTAGAATATGCAAGGATAATTCTGTTTGAATTCCTTAAAAGCGGACTAGCGCAGAACGAACGGTGTGTATACATCTCAGAAGAGGATACTGAATCGGTAATCAGGGAAATGTCTGATGCTGGTATTAGCACCGAGGAATTTATGAAAAAGGGATTGTTTTTTGTGTACAAGGTTCCAAATCTAGTTGAATATTCAAATAATAGCCAGGCTACACTGCAGGAACTGTCAGAGGTTGCACTGCGTCCGTGGACCAAGGAGAATCAACCTGAGAGACTGGTACTTCAATGCATCTTTAAGACAAATACAGAAGAACAGATTCGGTCTAATCTTGAGTGGGAACGCGACTATCGTTTCAAGAATCTCAAGCCCATACGAGGAACTGTGATTTGCACATATCCTGTTAGTAACATAGTACCAACTATTTCAGATTCTGAGAGCGACTATAGCAAGTGGATGAGCGAACTTTTAGAATTGTACGACGGGGTAATCTTTGCTCGAAAATTCTGGAGAGGAGTTGCTTTCGCTCTAAATTGAACTGAATGTAAATTGGATTGAATATGAGAAGTTAGAAGGCGAATCTCTTTGAGGACAAAAGGGACTCTTGGATATGAGCGCATGAAGTATGGGACAGAATCGGGCCAAAATGCCGATGCATTTTTTGTCATGATTCGAATTATGGTAGTGGCCAAAAAGAAACGCCAAATTTGAGCCGTGACGAAAAGGCCAGATTAAGAAAGATTCAGTCGTATCAATATCTATTCTCAATCCTATGAATAGCACCTATCACACCAATAGCATTGACCGGAGATCAGTATGGCTGTTTAGACAAAGCATGTTAGGCTCTTGCAACTTTGGAAACTATATTCGATATCCAGAAGGCAATACAGTTTTTTTCCAGTATTATGTTGTGCTAGGTATCGTTAGACAAGCGTCAATATGCTAAAGCAATGGGAATGGGTGAGCTTTAGCCATATAGACAACAACTAGTCAGGGAGATATACTCTAAATGAAATTCAACACATTCAAAAAGGGTTTACTTGAGATACAGGTGACTGACAAATAAATGGTAGTAAGCCAATAACCAACGGTGCCAGCGACTATCCAGACTTGACTTGACTCTGTTGCTTAATTGCTAATAAACAACCCCTACTATATCAATCAACCAATCCAGCCTATCAATCAACGAATCCTGATAAACTGGAGTGGTAGCCCCGCCTTTACTCTTCTTAGACTCTAGCATTTGGCCAAATCAAGCGAAAGATGTCGCTAGTTTCTATACTCTTTTTGAGATTTTAGATAGCTAAAAGAAAAGAAAAGAAAGTTATGGACACTTGCCTGGCTGTGATTGACTGCTTGAGCTAGTAACGGCTCCCCCTGAAGTTGTAGCAGTGCTTGACGAACAACTCGCCTGGGAACCGCCAGAACTAGCTGACGAGGTCGTTCCCACACCGCCAGAGTTCTCATTAATCTGTCCATTCCCAAATGCATGTCCAGGTATGTTAGATGCAACGCTGGAGACGCTAAGGCTATTGCTTCCAAGGCCAATTCCTATAGTGTTATTGGGACCAGAAGCGGTCGAATTAGGCCCAGAAGTAGTAGCAGCACTAGAGCTAACAGCACAACCACCAGAGCTGCCAGTTAAGCTCGACTGAAGCTTTACGTTGTGTGTGCTAGATGAACTACTGCAAGTGTATGCCATAGTCGTGTTTGGTGTATTTGGTATTAGATTAGGAATATTGCCGCTACAAAAACAGCTATTCCACTTATCAGAAATAACCGGTTCACGTTTGTTATTATAACATGAACTATAAAAATACATTGGAACACATACAGGAGCTTGATGTAGCGTTCTTCACTTTCCAACCCTCCGCAGCAATCTTGTGCGTGTGAACAGCAGAAATAAGAAGCCGCCCACATAGAAGTTCTCTAGTTGTTATTCACCCTTCCAAGCTGATTCGCGAAGCGCTTAATGACCCTATGATAAAGTTAATTTTAGTTTAGTTTTCTTTGATTGGTTCTTCGTTTGATCTATTCGGTAACAAAACCTACACGGTTTCGTTGTAGTTGTACAGGTTTGAAGACACCGACTAGCTAGGAGTATGCCAGCTGCTATTATACAGAACACTAGGAACGAGCTATATTCTTTATAATCCGCCTGATGATCCCTTTTGTAGTGTGGTCTTGCCTTGAACAAACCTAGTTTAAGGTCTCTGTACGGCCGGAGAAGATTTAGATCATCCGCGAACAAGAGAAGAGTAAATATGCATCCACTCCAGAGGCTGCTGACGCAATCAAAGTATAATTGGCCGGCTACCATAATTAGACAGAATATTTCCTATTCAGGAAAATAGCTGCATGCATCCTACGTGCGATATCGCTATTATGACACGACGTAGGAAGCTGCAACAGCGCCTACATACTTAAGGTAAATGAAGTGGAATACCATAGATATCGGAAAACCACTTGTCCGATATCCAGCCAGCGCCGCAGTTGAACCACAACCGTAGTTCAATGAGATACTAAACAGTACAACCAATAGCGGCGCTATAAGCTATAGGGCTAAATTTCAATTGATTGGTTGAATGCAAAAAATGAGAAATGAACCTATTGGTTCTTTTTTTCAGTATGAGCGGTCGACACTGAAGTTATCAGGCGGTGTTGTTCCAAACAACTTGTGGTTGTAGGGGCCCATAATTATTTTGACCATCGTTAGCACAGACTGAATCGCTACAATTATTTTCTTGGTTTACTTGCTGATCTACTCTGATACTTTTGTGGTTGTCGTTATGATGATGGTGGTGTCGGTATGCCATGACCTGTTGTGGTGCAGCAAATGCTACTGTTACTAATGCTGCCGCTGCTACAATCGCTGTGATTGTTAGCATCATTTTACTGTGGTTCATTGCACATATAACGAAATGCAATAGTATTTGTCAAGTGCTACAGAACACTCTTTAGAAATATAGAAGAATAAGAGGATATATTGAATTTAGAATAAATTCTTAGGAAATAAAATAATTACATAGCCCTCAGTTTTATAAGTTACACGATCTTGTGCCCGTGTTCGGCACACTCACAAGGCGATCCAATACAAACGCTATGCGTCCCTTCTTTACAAGGAATGCAGATACTTTTAGTGTATCTTGATGTTCCTCCTTCCTGGTATTGTTCACCCATAAAGATCTCCTTTTGTTATCCTTGGTGACAAATTATATAAGAATTTAATAATCCATTTAATAGAATACGATATGCATTGTCATCCTATAAACAAGTAGTAGAATCGGATAAGTTGATTCATTTTGGTATTGCAAATCAAAAGGGCAAACTCGTCCCAGTACTTACTAAAGGGATAATCCCCCTAATGAATGGAGAAGACCATTATTGAGAAAAGCTCAAACTAAAATATACACTTCTTTTTAGTTTGTAGCTTGATTCTTGACACTTCTGGACAGTATCAAACACGTTATTCCAAAGTACATGAGTTTATTGACAAGGCCAAAGTACATGAGTTTATTGACAAGGGTCAAATTGTGTTACATGCATAAGATATGCTAGGCCTGAATCATTTAAGTATTCTAGACAAGTAATATGGTAATGCCTCTGGCTATTTGGTATATCCAACTGCAAACTCTAGTACTACTTCCAGCTATAATTATGATTCATATGATAACATAAGAAGTTCATATGGCGTCAATGTAGTAGTGAGTCAAGAACGCAGATAGACTATTCTATTAGCTTACCCATATGTGGTCGTAGTCTATTCTGTTTGTTTATGCCATTAGATTATTTTACCCATGTCATGCGTGTTTGCAGACCATATGACTTTATTTTTACCAGTTATCGTTCAATTACTAATTTCTTTCTAGGCTTATAGTCTCTGTTCTTATATGCTATCGGTAGGAAGAACAGACCTAGCAATACCAACGAACCCGCCAATACAGATATTATTTCTACACTGTCCATTGTGGCAACCTCCTTACCTCCTCTCTGGGCGAGGGTTTATTTGTCCGTCTACTGCTCGCCA
>NZ_QURE01000109.1:5775-10814 GCF_009898475.1 Nitrososphaera sp. AFS
ATCCAAACAACATTTTCAATTAATTCCATGATATAGATATTACAACTTCAATACATAAAACCTGCTAAAAGTTAATTCTGAGTACTCAGAATCATACTGAAAAATCATAAATGCTGCTGATACCAGTTAGAAATGGTCTAACAGCAGGTAAGCAAATCAATTACAGATGCAATTTGTTTTATCGTATCCTTTGAGGACTTGGAGTATTCAGGAAGAGCGTCTATGGTTCCTTCTATATCACCAAGATCAAACTTTCCTTTTTGAAGTAATCCAAAGAATATACAAGCGATCCTCCTCTTATCTTCAACGTGCAAATGAGCTTTATTACTGACTGCCAGTTCGATTTCGTCCAGTAATTCATTGTTAGTCATAGTTGTCACAACCAACCAAGGCTTATTCGTTTACAAGTTATGCCTACTATACGATTGATATAATTCTACCTGAGCTGCTTACAAGTTACTTCTCGTAGCGAACTGACATGTGATGAGTACAGATCACTAGATACCGTGATATGCAAGCGAATTATTCACTTGTTATCCACCTATGTTATCCGCCATCTGCCAAAACGAAATTCATAGTTACGAGCATAGATAGATGATTTATCATTTTTTGGCGGAAAACTGACTATAAAGTCAGTGGCAGACTAGAGTCAGCACTACTCTAATATCACGGAAGGCAACTCAGTTCTTAGATTCAACAATGCGGTTTGGTAGTTTTTCTAACAAGCGAGATTAATAGGCTAAAACACATTTCTCGACCAAAATATTGCAGGAAAAAAGCTACGTTACTTGTAGTTGCTAATACTGCAAGTGCCGAGATGAATCCTATAACAATGAGTCCACTTTTCTTTGGGCTCTTTCTTATGGATCGTTTGGTGAAGTATAAGAGTTTGGGAGAAATTCTATATGATTATCCAGCAGCGTATAGTGACACCAAATGGGATGGCTCTATCTATGTTCACAAAAATACAAGTAGTAGCGGACAGATAGATAATACAACCACATATCCACTACATGATGCGGCAGTTTTACACTGCCTAATCAAATGTTCCTAATGTCTACTTATTTCTTTTATCAATCCTAGAAACCAAGCCTTTGCGCGATGAACTCCCGGAAAAGTAAACTGTCTTGCAATTATAATGGGGCAGTTTAGCTGATCTAACAGGGTTAAGAAGTGGCTATTGTTGAAAAAGCTAAATTTTCCAATACTTGCCCCGGTGACTACCAAATCAGGCTCAGACGCGTTGACTGCGGACATAATTAAATTAGCAGATTTTTCACTACTCTGTCCTGTTTCCTCAGATAAATAAATTTCGCCAAATTCAACTCCGACCTGTTCTAGGTATTCCTTACGTTTATTATCATTGGCAAGAGGATGGTCAAACTCCTTGGCACTTTCTGCAGGATTGAATTCGCGTCTTTTGCTTACGGTTAATACACTTACATTAAACCTACCTGAATGCTCCAACCAGCTTGTTGTCTTTAGTACAAGTTCTGAATGATCTCCGGCACTATCATATAGAACAACCATTTTCTTTTTGGGACGACTGCCATTTTGTGACAAATCGATCCTACTCTCATTTGAAGTTTCAAATGAGGTAATATCACCTCCCGTAGTTCTAACCGCAAGCACATTACATGTAGCTAGCGTCTGAAGAACCCTATTATTTCTGTATATTTCAAAATCGGTAATTACTAAATCAATTTTTTGTTCTTCAATCGTAGTCAGTACTGCTTCACTTGGTTCATGAGAGATCCTAAATAGATAGTGATTCAAAATATTCTCTTGTTCTAACATATTTTCTAAAGGTTCGAATGATTTTCTAGCGGCGTCTGCGAATGCAGTTCCAGCTGAAAGTGGGGTCTGTGTCGGTACTGTAAGTACCCTCAATACATTAACTTCCCCATCATTTTCTTTTGCAACTCTGATTGCGTATTTTATTAACCTGTCAGGATTTTCCGGAGTATATGGAATTAAAATTCTGTAATGCTTTCTTGTCAGATCACCTTCGCTGGTTACCATAGGAGCATAATGTTCAACTTCTTTTTTGAAAGTATACATGCGGTAAAGAGCAAAGCCGACCAAAATCCAGAGAACTGAGATCCCCCAGCTCAAGGGCTGGGTTACTAACAAGTATAGTGCAAGACCTAGCTTAAGGAAGATACCTATTACAGGAATTACCGGAAAGAAAGGAATCTTAAATCCATAGTCTAGTTTATCACCATATATTCTTCTTATGTTAATGACTGCGATATTTACTTGGGTAAACAACAACAAGAAAATAACACCGGCAGCAACTGCTATCTGATTGAGAGGAAGTGTGTAAGCCACGATTGCCATTATGATCCCAGAAATCACAATGGCCACATGGGGTGTTTTGAATTTAGGATGTATGGAACTAAGCTGATGTGGCAAATTATAGTGTCTTCCCATTGCAAATGAAACTCTAGACGACGAGAATGTAGTTGCATTTAACGCTGCCAAGCTTGAGACAATGCCTCCGATGATTACTATAAATGCTCCATAGGGAAGAAAGAATCCGGCAGCTTTAATTATACCTAAATCACCATTTTGCCCTATGAATTTCCATGCTGAGATATCTTTAGGAAATATTGCTCCTATAGAAACAAAAGCAACAAGGCAGTACAGAACAACTACAATTGCAAGTGATATGAAAATGGCCCTTGGAATATTTTTCTTTGGATTCTTTACCTCTTCTCCTGTTTGAACTATTATCTCGTAGCCTTCAAATGTTATGAATGTCAAACCCATGGCAGCCACAATTCCACCTATGCCATTTGGCACAAGATCAGCAAAATTTCCGCTCCAGGTAGGATGAGTATGAATAGTCCAGAAACCTGCGCCTATTAATGCGGCAATGGTTCCTAGTTGAAATATCGTTACTATAATTCCAGCTTTTCCTACCTCTGAAACTCCTTTAACATTGACATAGGTAAAAGCAATTATTGATGCTACAGCAATCAACTTGTCAAAAGGAACGATGCCAAAAAGCGGATGGTCTCCGAGTATATTAACCATTTTTAAAAGACTGAAAAGAAATGATCCGAAGCCGACAGCATACAAGCTACCAGCGACCATATGAGCAAACCATGCCATCCAGCCACTTATGAAAGCATTTGGTCTTGGCAGACCTTCCCTAACCCACAAGTATCCGCCGCCAGCCTCTGGTATTGCAGAACCGAGTTCTGCATATCCCATGGCTGTAAAAAGCGTTATTATTGCATTAATTATAAAAGCTATAATAACTGAACCACCTGCTAGACCAATAGCTGGTCCAGTAAGGACAAATATACCTCCTCCAATTAGGCCTGCTATACCGATCATCATGACATCCAGAAAACGCAAGGAACGGACTAGGTGTTGTTGATGTGGGTGGGATGGCGTAGTATCTTCGTTATGACGAATAGACAAATATTCTATCTACTCCTAATCCTCATGATGGATAAGTTGGGACAATTAAAGGTTTAGAGTTTTGTTTCACAACTATGTTGCTACTACCAATTACAGAAGGGTATGGAATAATAATCTCTTCAGCAGGTGAGATGTGGTGTATGGCACATTCCTTTAGGACATTATCAAATGGCAGATTCGCATTTCTGAATATGTTAAGGACTTAATGAGAAATGCGGAAGGAAACGACATTACCAAGGTGTCATTGGTCATACTATTGGCACCGTTTCTCTGCTATTTTTATTTGCTAGCTAGGGAGCGCATGTAAGACTATTACTTGGAGAAAGAGTTGCTGGTTCTCCGCCACATAAAAGCGATCCTGAAGCAGCCTCGGTTGGGCCAAATGAACCTGTGTGTGTGGCGCTACAACAATTGGCTTACCAGCGCTACTCTCATGCGTACCAGCAATTGCACCACCCTTACTGACGACAATGAACGCTGATGCTGAAGGCGCGAACGAATTGATTTCAGAAATACCCAAAAGGACAGAAGCTAAAACTATAGCTATAATCGAAGCAATCGTCAATCTCAACATATACTCTCTATAAGTAATTTGCAGCTCGTTCTTTTACAATTGTGGCATCAGGCCTGCCGATAACAGCTGCGTTTGGATTCATCCCAGGACTTATGTTAGGATTAAGGAAGGGATAATAGCCTGCTATTCTAAACTAAATTGAATTCTTTTAGGAGTCTGAGAAAATCTATTCTGACAACCATAGAACAGAGCGAAGAAAATCGTAACCAGTCGCATTGTTAAGGAGTTGAATGCAAAAAATAAGAGATTGGTTCTTTCTTTCTTTCTTTCATGCGATTGCTCGTGCTTAGTGGTTGATTGTCGCGTCGTTGCTTCCTTCGTTAATACACAAGGCACCAGATTGTGGTGTTGTTGTTAATATCCACTTCTGCATACCTCCAGTACACTGCTTGCTGATCTACTTTGATACTTTTGTGGTTGTCGTTATGATGATGGTGGTGTCGGTATGCCATGACCTGTTGTGGTGCAGCAAATGCTACAGTTGTTAACGCAGCTGCTGCCACTATTGCTGCAATCGCTAATGTCATTCTTCTGTGGTTCATTGCTCAAAGATATTGAAGAGAAATAGTATTTGTCAAGTACTATAGAACACTCTTTAGAAATTTATGAGAATAAGCGGATATATTTAATTATATGGATAACACTTAAATGATTTTTTTGCTCCCTTAAAGGATATATCGTTCCTCACTTCTTGATTCTGATGTTCGAATAAAAATCAAAATTTCACAATTTGGCAAAATGCCGCTGGTTGAATATATTCATACTGTAAACCCGAGATAGTTAAACCTAAAAAA
Organism: Nitrososphaera sp. AFS; assembly: GCF_009898475.1. Lineage (GTDB taxonomy): Archaea > Thermoproteota > Nitrososphaeria > Nitrososphaerales > Nitrososphaeraceae > Nitrosopolaris. The sequence continues at coordinate 10,576 of NZ_QURE01000109.1, forward strand.
GTAGGGGGATGATTATCTAGCCGGTATTTTCAAACTGTCAGATTTTGTTTTTGATTTGTTAGTGGTGGTGATGATGGTGGTGGTGATGATGGTGGTGATGATGATGGTGGTGGTGATGATGGTGGTGGTGATGATGATGATGGTGGTGATCTCCGCTTGCAAATGCCAGATGATTTCCGAGAATGGGTCCAGATGCAAACAACAGTACTACTGCTGCGATTGCTATGGCACTGATGGTC
>NZ_QURE01000110.1 GCF_009898475.1 Nitrososphaera sp. AFS
GCATCGACTGTCATATTAACAACATCGTTAGAAAAACCAAAATTTGATTTTATCCTAGCTAGATAGATTGCTCTTCTTCTGGCCTATAATTTGGCAGTCCTCCACTTATGCCGCCATCTGATTGACAGCGGTCACAACCGCCGGTTCCTCCACTTTGGTTGAACTAGAAGTGGCACTTATGCTGATGACCACAGAACTACGCCTGCCACTGGGCCACTCGAGCTCTCAGAGCTCTTGCCAGTCGACCTGCTAAGTTACTGTTGGCTGACAAATAGTGTGCTTCACCTTGATGTATATTATACTATAGTAGTTAGGGGTTGTTGGGGAGTGCAGTCAATAATTTGTGATCCTTATCTGAAGGAACGTTTTGATTGAGGAGTATATTTTTGATATCGTTTCTCTCGATGAGAGCATTAATTATTCTTCTTTGTTCCTCGACTGATAGGTCATCCTCAGAGAGCACAGTTTCAATAGAATCGATTGCTTTAAGTTTCCAGTAATTTTCGACTGCATTTCCGATTAACTTATGGGATTCATAAACCACTTTACCAAATGATGTAAGATAATACCTATCGCTCTTTCTAGTTACCAAACCTACATCTATCAATTGATTCATTCGTGAATAAAACTGCTTTCTAGTGAGAGCTAACCTGGTCATAACGGCGCCAGTATCCCGTGGCAAAGTGAAAGCGACCATATTAAAAAGTGCTAGCGATTTGTCATCTGAAAGCGCCCTCAAAGTATCTGTCATACTTTTCGATTCCAATTTGCGATTATCCAAAACTGATATTTTCGATGCATCTCCTTGTCGTTGCTAACGTAAACTATACGGTAGTAATTTACCCTTAAGGGTTTTAGAATCGTTCTTCTCTTTAATTCAATAATAAGAAAGTATTATGCCAGTTGCCAATTAATCAAGAGTTAAGCGTTAGATAACTTTGGTTGGAATGTGGAAATATAGATAAACTTTAAAACGTGCATTCTTTTAGGCTCCCTCAGAGTGAGTAATCCTTAAATCATCAAGCAAGTGAGATCAATAAAGAACCTATGGACCAAGTTTTCACTCTTAAAGTAGCCTCCATAGAACCGCTGGGAAAGGAGGAATAGCAAAGATATGGCTATCCCATGGGAGATAGAAGGAGATTATTTTGAAGGATGCAATTGCAATGTGATGTGCCCATGTACTGTTGCCGATGACCCTGACGAGGGCAATTGTTATGTGACTACAGCCTGGCATATTCAAAAGGGCAACTATGGAGAGACGGGCCTCGAAGGATTGAACGTTGTAGCCATGTTCAATGCACCAGGTAATATGTTGAAAGGACCAAAATGGAAAGGTGCATTATATATAGACCAAAAAGCGACTCCTCAGCAGAATGATGCATTGGCAAAAATCTATTCAGGCCAAGCAGGAGGCTTTTTTGCAGTTGTTACAAATCTTGTAGGAGAGATATTAGGCGTAAAATCAGTGCCTATTGAATTCGATATTAATGGGAAACGTAGATCGTTACGCGTGAAAGATTCATTAGAGCTGGAGATAGAAGGAGTTAACGGAGCAGATGCTCATAGAGACGTCCTTCTGGTCAATCCTTCATTTTCTGCTGTACCTGGTTCAGATCTTGTAATTGCGCGTTCAAGCAAATACAATTACAAGGACTATGGTATTGAATTTAACAACTCTGGGAAGAACGGTTTCTATTGCAAATTCAGGTACTCTTCATAATTGTTACCTGGAAGTAAAATCAGATCTTCGGGTACTGGTTAGTTATTAGATAGACGCTGAATGTTTTGTTATGTTTTGTGACGCACTCCATGCTTTTTCTCTTTTTCTCTTGAGTTGATCAAAATCATGGACAGAGTCAAGGTGGTTATTCTAATTTCAGTTTTATCAGTTGCAGCAATTTCTTGGCTGTTGTCTAGAGAGCAGCCTGATATGATGAGTGCTATGATGTCCTACAACCCTATCGCAATTTCATTATTTACCATTAGTTGGACAATTGGAATGGCCGCGATGATGTTTCCTGCAATAACGCCAATGGTCTTACTGTATAACAAACTTATAAGCTGCGGGAACAGCGGCACTGGTAGTACCAGTAACATTGGTGATGGTGGAGCTGTAGGCATGGGTGTCAACCCTTCACAGTCTTCAATATTTTCTGGATATAGAGATGAAGAACACGATAATAATACTGCCAGGCAAGGGAAGAAATTATCATTATCATCACTCTCAACTTTCACGAATTCTATTAATATAGTCTTCTTTGTAGGGTCTTATCTTTTGATTTGGGCCATAACGGGAATTGTGCTACTTTTGGCGTGGTCCATTCCAGTAAACTATCTTTTTATACATTTCGGAAGTGGACAACAACTCCAGATAGTGTACGGAATAGTATTGGTTGCATCCGGAGTATACCAGTTTAGCTCATTAAAAACCAAATGTCTAGGATATTGCGAATCCCCCCTGAGTTTCTTTATGAGAAGATGGAGTCGTGGAACAATAGGCGCACTAAGGATGGGAATGTACCATGGTCTGTACTGTCTTGGTTGCTGCTGGCCATACTTTCTCATTATGATAGCCTTAGGCTGGATGAATTTGCTATGGATGGCATTATTTGCCGGGGTTATATTTGGAGAAAAGATCTGGTCTAAGGGCATTAGAATTGCTAGAGGGGCCGGAATTGGCTTTGTAATAGTTGGGATGATGATCATATTTGGATTGATAATAGTAACGCCAACTGGTCTAAATATTAGTAACAATCATCATAATAATATTAATAATAACCCTAACAGTCAAACTGGGATTCAAATGCATATGAATGGCATGAATAAGGATATGAAAATAGGTAATAACCCCAATGCATCTTCCCCAGGTGGACGTGCGACACCAATGAAAATGACGGGTATGAGCAGTGGGATGTGAATAATCAATAAATGAATGAATATGCAGATAATCGTCAAATCTGCATGAATCATGATCTTTCTTATTTAATATGGAGTTGCATGTTCTCTAGATAATCTTTCCTAATAATGGTTTATGGCTTCCGTCTAACGTTGAAGCAAAAAAAATTGTTAGACTATCAATTATAGAAGATGACGAAGCTGAATAGATACCGATAATATGTCCAAAAGCTATCCAAGTGAGATAATATGGCATCCCTAATCCAGTATAGAGGAAATGTAATCAATAGAATCATAACTATTGCTCCTACGATAGATCCTATGACAACAAAAAATACCGATCTTCTTAATGAGAAATCTATTCTGAATATGGAGTTTTGTACCATCGTCACCTCTACTAAATTAAAAATAAAAAATGGTGGAATTACCGTGGATTAGCAAGCATGTTCCAAATTTGTAAATCAGTGATCAAATGTGTCCTGCATGAATAGTGTTATCCTTGTTTCCTCCCCACTGAAGTATACGTTCGTTGACAACTACATTTGTAGGAGTAATAGTTATCTGATTCTTAGAGGCTGCTGCCGCAATTGCGTCATCTGAACCAAGTACTGTAGGAGTTATACCATTACCTCAATCATAATTACAAGATATCAAATGATGATTATAAAGACGGGGACAAATACCAGTTATGGAATCCACTTGTGGAATCCAGGTCTGGAATTTTCCTCTCTCCTTATATTGTGCTAAGAAAATTAACTAATCAATGAAGAAAGCATCTAACTCACAGCATAAACAACAACAACTATCTAACTCTAGTAGTGATTCCAGCATTTTAGATAATAGTACTAAGGGCGCAGTGTCAAAAAATGAAAAGCAAGAGAATAGAGAAAAGAAGAGAATTCTACTTGTAGATGACGAGCCAGACATAACATATACTCTCAGTAGAGTTTTAGAAGATAATGGATTTAGCGACGTTGATGTCTACAATGAACCTCTCTTAATAGTGGAGAATTTCAAATCCTGCATTTATAGTCTTTTAATCACAGATATTGCTATGCCAGGAATGAATGGCTTTGAACTTTACGAAAATATCAAAAAAATAGACTCAAAAATAAAGGTAATTTTTATGACAGCGTCTACAGTTAATTATGAGGCATTAAACGAACTACTACCAATAGGTGGATTTGGGACAAGCTACGAAAATAAAAAAGAAACATTATCACAAAAAATACAGGGAGGAAGTGGAGATGAACATGAAGGTGAAGGTGAGGAAAAACCATGCATTATTAGAAAGCCAGTAGAAATAAGAGGGTTAGTACAAAGAGTCAATAATGAGCTCCAAAATAGCAATGTTGTATCCTCAAGGAGCTCTATTCAGATTTCATAAATGGTAAAATGTTGATATCGTCTCCATAAAACCTTTGGCTCAGATAAGGTGTTGTTTGCTATGATGCTAACCAGAAACAATCATACTTGCTGCAAAACGAATAGTACTAACACGCTAATTTCAGTTGTGATAATCATTGTATCTCTATCGATTATAGCAGTAATTGCGACTATCTCTCAATCTAAGATCCAAGCTCCAGCTCAACAACAGCATCAACAAACAAATAGTAATACTATTAACGATAATAATTCTCCTAATTCTCCTAAATTGTCCTTGTCTACTGTCTCAATAGTAGTGGGAACTGGAGCGGCTGCTACAGGTGCTACAGTAATTGTTCCAGGCGTCTTAAGAACAAGAAACCAATCAAAATGTTTGAGTGATTACTTATTGATTATGGATATGAGGAATTTAGGAAAAAGCCTGTAAACATAGAAAATACACAGACTTACTGGAAGGTTTACGTAGTGACATAATCCAGCTGCTACAGAGAAGAGAACTAAATGAAAATCAATATAAGATGCTCGATGATAGGATAATAGAATATCTCGAATAAAATAAGCAATATGAGATAAGATGGAATAACTCTAATACCCGTTGGCTTACGATATCAGTTAGTTAAATACGTTACCTTCAATAAACGTATATCTCACAAAAATAGGGGGAAGTCCAGTGCCGACCTTAGGAAAATATTGATGTTGTCCGCTCTCTTTCTTTATGGGCCTGGTGGACCTACTGGCGTTGGCATTGAAGTCGAATTTCCTTTCGTACTATTGGTCATATTACTACCTGTTGCGTTAGCTGCCATTGTCTTACTGCCACTTGTAGTTTGGTTACTGTTCATAGTTGCCTGTGCTAGTGCTGATTGACTAGCAAAATTCAGTGCTGCTACAGCAGCCACAACCAATACTCCTACTACTGCTCCAATTGTGAAGCCCAACTTGAACATGTTATTCATGTAGCCGTAGATTAACAGAGTATTTATTTAAAGATTATCTAATAGCTAAGACTATTTAAAAAAGAATATACCTTTATAATCCTAGCTGAAGATAAAAATAGATTATTAAGAGAATACAGACAAGACAAGTATTTGTACTTGACATTCTTTTAATAATTAATGATCATCAAAAGCCAAAGAATCAAGAAGGCGCTTCTTATCGCTTTGGCTGATGAAGATATGATCAAAGTTATGGACTCTATTATGGACCGTTCAAAATCCTTTAACGATATTGTAGCTGAAAATAGTAATATTTCACGGACCACTGCATTTAGAAAGATAAAATGGCTACTTAATGAAGGCCTAATCATAGTTGATAAGATTATCCTGACGCCTGATGGAAAGAAGTTTAGCCTATATCACAGTACTCTGAAGGCAATCAATGCCAAATATGAGGCGAATAATGTTAGCGTAGAAGCTGAACCAAATTTTGATATTGCAAAGAAGTGGATTGAGAAGTTCTTCTCACTAGATTAATAATATATGTGGACGATCGAGTATTTGTTTGTATTGTTTTCATTCATTCCTATTCCTTATTTACTAGCATCTTTAACATCACCATCTGTGATTGACTCTAGTTTATCAATTGTTTTTCGTCCGCTACTTCGAACATGGTATAATCTAAGCCATAATATTAAAGCTAAGAACGCTGCGGCCATTATATGAATTTGTGGGCCAAGATAGGGTAATGGGACTGATAGTGAAGGAATTTTATAATTCTCGAGTATCTCTCCAATTATGTAGATTATAATAAATACAAATATTTGAAATTGAAATTCTCTGATATTTCTATATTTTACGGAAAGCCATCCAAACATAGCTAATAATACAAAGAGAATGGCTAATGTAAATCCACTTCCATAGGATAAGATGTTGATATTGCCTTGGATATCTACCATTGCTATGTCACTTTAAGTTCCTCTGATTTTGACCTAGCTTTACTACTGAGGTAAAGAACCCCAAAGAAAATGAGTATGCTAAACGATAACGGTTCAAGTATTCCTTTTGCTAGCACCTTATAACCAAAATAGCTTACTACATGATAAAAGCCCTGCATTAAAACAAAACTTGCAAGTACTATTGTTAATCTCTTGAAATGATTGTTATCATTATTGTACATTTTTGTCTTTGATATAAATGCAAGATAAATAGGCACAGCAGCCGCAACAAAATAAATTATAGACTGAATAACTAGTATTTCAATCTGTACTGATACTGATGTAAGCATCAGTTTTGATTCAGCTCCATTTTGAGACTCGTCATTAAAATAGGTATTCAGATATAAAAACGGGAGGCCCAATTCCAGTTTTGGAATCGCCAATGCTACTTTGAAGCATCCTTTAAAGTCGAGAGGGTATTAAAACTTGTAGCTGAATTCCAGAACTGGAATCCAAAGTCGGAATCCGCACATGGAATTCATCTCCATGCTTATAATCAAATGAAGGTTACAATGCACTAACGAAAAAAAGATGCACGATAATAAAAAAGCAAAAATAACATCAAAAATAAAAACAACAAAAGCAATCATAGCAGCTGTAGCTATTATGACAATAGTCTCATCAGCCGCTGTGGTACTAGGAATACAAACACAAATGTTACAACACGTATTTGCCCAGACCAACAGTAGTGGTAATGGCACTGCTGCATCAGGAGGAGCAGCATCAAGCAAGCCCGTGATGGTCAGTCCAAGCCAAACTACTAACAAGGAGTTCTGGATAAATACAGTACATCTTGATGGTGCAACAAGCCTACATGCCGCAGTAGCAAATCCACTTAGCGCACAGAATACTCCACTGCATCCAGCTGAAGTGCCGCCTGCAAATTCGACTATACCAACTGGGGGAGGTTTCAGAATAGTACTACCTAATAAAGTAGGATCCTGGGACTTTAGATCATTTACTTTTGCTCCAGATCAAATAGTCGTTAACCAAGGAGACAAAGTTACCCTTCACTTCATAGGAGTACTAGGTGTCCACCATATCATAACTGTAAATGGAGTAGGAACATTTGCCCTTCATAGAGGAGAAATACATACAGTATCCTTTATAGCAAACAATCCAGGAAGTATAAGATTCTGGTGTAGCCTTCATCTGCCAAACATGGTTGGCGAGATATTGGTACTACCAAAATCAGTGTAATGACTATGAGAACAAAGAACAAAAAAACACAAACTGATATTCGTTACTGGTACAAGCATGGTATATACGTGACGAATATCTCCCTCAATTCTTTTGTAAAAGTATTCCCAATTACAATAGGTTCCTCGGTTTTTAACTCCAACTACGACGCGTTTCTAGTATCGAAAGGTAAATTATACATAAATAAACCACAATACGTACTTGTAATACAAGAAAAGAGTTTAGCTGAGGATCAAGCTCTAGTAAGAAATGATACTATAAAGAGAATGTTATAGATGGATAATCCAAAAAAGATCCTGATCTGTGGAATTGTTTCGGTCGTAATTATTGGAGTAATCGCATCTACCAATACTATTCTAGATAGATTTACTAGTAATAATGGTCTTGCAATACAATCGAATCTACAACGTGCTGTTAACTCAAACTCAGACCTGAGCTCATCTTCTATCGAACAATTTAAAAACCAATTCTGTGGAGTTGATTCAAGTTTAAATTCTAACAATTATGTAACTGAATATAAGCTCCCACACACTTGTGAAATGCCGTTAGGAATTACAGTAGATAACCAAGCCGGAAAGATCTGGTATGTATCTACAAAGGAGGGGACTCTTGGCAGTTACAATCTAATTACAAAAAGGTTTGATAAAGAGATAAGTATCCCAATCTGGAAGGTGCGCAAAAATCCTATAGATTTCTCAAATGTATGGTCTGTTAAAGTGAACCCTATTGGAGGTAGTGTCTGGTTTACTGACGAGAAACAAAATGCAATTTGGAAGTATAGTAAATCTGTTGGCTTTGATATGTATAAAGTTCCTGACAGTTCATCTGTCTTTGGTACCACTTCTCCCATGTCTTTAGGCTTTGATTCAAGAGGAAATGTATATTTTGTGGGTATGCATTCACCTGTGTTATGGTTTGGAAATTCTACTCTGATGAAGAATAATACCTCAAATGGTATAACAAAGATACCAATGCCTGTGAATAACTTCAAAGGAATAGATTCTAAACAAATCAGTATTGGTTCTATGACGTTGGATAATAGAAGGAACGTAATATGGATATCATTATCAGCACTGGAGTCAGAGGGAGAGATCCTGTGCTACAATATAACTTCAAGGACGTTTGATACGTTTATTCTTCCTGAACAGCTAAGCCTTCCGGTAGGCCTTGCAGTTGACGATAATGGTAATTTATGGGCTACTGACCATGGTACTAGTATATTCTACATGTTGAATATTAAAAACCATAACATAACAATGTTTGCCACTTCTAAAGCCTCTCCAAGGATTTATGGTCTAAACGATTCCAGTACTCTTCCAGGGGATGCTAATACCCTTCCTTATTGGATGCAAAAAGATGCTATTGATGGATCGCTATGGTTCAACGAACATCAAGGGAACAAGATAGCTAGGTTTAATCCCGTGAACAACATTTTGTATGAGTATTGGATTCCCACGCAAAATAAGTTATGGGGCGATTGTCCACCCACCAGCAAAACGTGTGGGATAGCAAATATTCTACAGTTTTCAACAGGGAATGGTGGGCAGATATGGTTCACTGAATTGTCAGAAAATAAAATAGGCAGTATAGCTTCAACAGTCTACAATAATAATAGTAACAGCCATCATCAGTTACCCTTTTCTGTTTCTACGACTCCTCAAGAGCTGACAATTAATAGAGGCCGGAGTGTAGAAATCAAGGTTAATGTGTCTACTAGTAGCTCTTTTCCTCCAAGTAGCACTATAAATATGGTCTCATCAGGAACATTTTCTCCAACTGGTGATCTTGGTAATTCCACAGGAGTTTTTAGTGAGCAATCCTTCCCACTAGAACCATCTCATTCAAAGAACGTATATTTCATCTTCACTCCCGCTAGAGATTTAGGAATAGACATTAATGCTTGGTTCAGAGAACGATGCAATAACTATTATGAAGGCAATAAAACTACATATTTCTTAATCTATATCAATGCTTAAAGCTCCTAGAAGTAAATAATTGTGATGCTATTCATAAAAACGTGTATAAATGGAGGACTCATGCTATTATCATATTCTTTATGTTGATATCCTGTTTTGGGTTAGGCTTCGATACCTATGGCATCCACAATGGCGGCAATAAATAATGAGATTGTACTGCATTAGAGATAGATATGTGCGTGATAAAGTAATATTTGCAAGAAATACACTGGTTCAATTAAAAAAATAAAGCTGCACAAATACAGTCGGCTCGCACCTATTGAAGTAATTTTCGTAACTGTATCATCCGGTCCTCTCTTTTTGTTAATTGGTCCTTAACGCAAATAAATTCTCGTCATACTTCCTTTAGAAATCCTCATCATAAACTTGGTTAACTAGACATTCCTAGATAAATACACATATCTTGCCCCTTTTGAATTCGAAATATTTTGATAATAGTATTAACATAGAATTAATGATATCTACTTTCATACGTGTAATTAAAAAATTACGCTGCAATTGTATGTCTACTAACACCTCGTTTGCATAGAAGTGTTTTCAATATATTTCAGTAAAATCTGCTTAAAATTTCTGGATGCACTAGCGATGAATACCGAGACCAAAATTTCAGACCTGTAGCTTATCTAGAATTAGGTGCGTCTTTTAACCAGATTGAACATGACGAACTACTCGCGCATATTATTTCGACAACTCACGCGTCAATGTGATGCTACATTACCTAATTGGAAATAATATGCTCTAATCTAGTACTCTTTAGGTAAATTCGGGCAGGCACAACGGAGCGCGATCGTTATAACGGCGGGAGATGGTAGAAGATCATACAATTTTCACGACGAATTATTTATCCAAGCCGTTCCTTAGAATTCATACAGCACAGGAGGTGAGTGGGTACTCTAATCACTACTTGTTCTTTCTAGCATATCTGCCATCTTTATGGCTTAACCGTGACAGATACTACTGATGGACTACTGTCAGCATTTCCATTGTTTACTATTAGTTGGAAAGTTAGGCTAGTTGTGCTTGTAACTGACGGTGCTGAAAATGTAGGCTTTTCTGTATGTGCATTTGATAACACCACCACAGGCCCACCAGCCAATTGAAGCCAGGAATATGAAAGTGAATGGCCATTAGGGTCATGGCTCTTGCTTCCGTCCAGAGTGACCTTGTCAGATGGTTGCACACTCTGATTTGGTCCAGCATTAGCAACTGGTACGTCGTTGTTATTACCACTGCTGCTGCTACTTCCACTGCTGCTGGATGTTTGTACGTTATTAACAGTTAATGAGTTCGAGTTGCTAGTAGAATAACAATTGTTTGGATGTACTATGACAGTGGAAGGAGCATTAGTGTGATGTACTGAGTTTGGAACGTTACAGTTGTTTGGGTGAACCACTGTAGTATTAGGAGCATTGTTTGGATGGGAAACATTGTGGTTAGAGCACTCTACGGTTGAAGGATGTACGACAACGTTTTTGGGAGTATTAGTATGTACTGAGGTGGGAACATTACAGTTGGTAGGCTGTACAATAGCGGTGTTAGGGGCTTTAGCTGGATTTATTACGTTTGGACTAGGACAATTATTTGCAGAAGGAAATAGGGCAGGAGAACTAATACAACCATTATTAAGTTGATGTGTTGGGGGTGAGCCTAATTGAAGTCCGCCGCTGCTACCAATACGATTATGTTGATCGCTTGGTAAACCAACATTACTTGAAATGCCACCTATGCCAGAATTACCTGAAAACCCCCTATCACCCGAAGCTCCAGCACTAAAATGACCAGCACCGCCACTGGCGCCACTAAACCGAGCAGCATAGATATCTGAGTATTGAAAAACCATGGTAAGCAGAGATAGAGATAGAGCCGCTAACAAAACCATTTTCGTTCGGAATCCCAATGGTGGATTCAGAGCACTTCGCTCTTTTGATATGGTAGGTTCAATAAGTGATTTCAAAATACAAACCAAACTTGGTGTGAAAGTATTTATGCTTTTACGACGATTAAGCTAGTTCTTTAAGCTTGATTGAAGTTCTGAGGCTATTCAGACAGATATTATAAATAATTAACGAAAAAACCAATTATAGATAATT
>NZ_QURE01000111.1 GCF_009898475.1 Nitrososphaera sp. AFS
GATTGATTGATTGATTGATTGACTGTGAGATTCAACAGAAATGAATGAGACCGAAATCGTAATTTTTGGTGCAATAACTATTGCACTATTTTTTGATTTTGTAAATGGCTTTCATGATTCTGCTAATTCGGTGGCAACAGTTGTTGGAACAAAGGTCTTAAAACCAATGTATGCAGTAGGGATTGCAGCTGTAGCAAATTTTGCCGGTCCATTTATATTCGGAACAGCAGTAGCAGCTACTGTTGGAAAAGGAATTATACAACCAGAATTTTCTACCGTATCGGTAATATTTGCTGGCTTGATTGGAGCTATTGCTTGGGATCTCATCACTTGGTATTTTGGGTTACCCTCATCTAGCAGCCATGCATTAATTGGTGGTTTGATTGGTTCTGCTTTAATTGCAGGTGGACTGAACGCTATAGTTCTGCCTGGAATTCGGAATACCCTGGTGTTTATGGTGATTTCGCCAGTAGCAGGTTTTGTAATTGCATTTTCATTTGCAATAGTTATTATCTACTTTTTTCGCAAAACTAGTCCTACAAAAACAAACAAGCTATTCGGAAAATTTCAAATAATGTCATCTGCATTCTTTTCTCTTACCCATGGGGCTAATGATGGCCAAAAAACTATGGGCGTCATTACTGCGCTGTTAATCGCAGGGCAACTGCTTCCTTCTAAATCCTTTGTGATACCTATTCCGGTAATACTTGTTGCTGCGTCTGCTATATCTCTTGGAACATTTTTTGGGGGATGGAGAATAATAAGGACAATGGCCTTTCGCTTGACGGATCTTAGACCATATCAGGGTTTTTGCGCAGAAACTGTTGGTGGAGCAATTTTAACATCCATGGCATTTTTTGGAATTCCTGTAAGCACTACTCACGCGATAGCAGGATCCATAATGGGGGTAGGTGCAACCAGAAGACTATCGGCCGTTAGATGGGGAGTTGGAAAACGGATAGTTTACGCCTGGATTATAACTATTCCGGCAAGTGCTTCAATTGCCGGGTTTTGTTTGGTAGTAATAAGAATGATGACTGGCGGTACTTAATCTAATAGCCCAAAATGATTATGTTTAAAGCAATTTCAGATGTTTAACACAATTATCGCAGAATCGTTTTAACATAATCGCCTCTTTAATCACACCTTTATAAAATATGTCATAGGTCGCTTCTTCTTCGTTACATAGATCACAAGCTATGACATGCAAATTCCTTATTTTAGCAATAATAGGTGTAACGTTTACTATCTGAAGTTTGGATTGGCCTTCTGATAAGGGTAAAGGAGTATCCGTCACTGACATAATTAAGGTATACGCTGTTTTACATAAATAATAATCGTATGTAATTTATATGATCTATATAGATGATCGCTGCCTGTCGCTTTTGCAACTCAATTTAAATAAAAGACTTGAGTTCAATAAAGGAGTTTTGGGAAAATAATGACAACTAGAATAAAAGGTTTTGAGAATATTTATTCAATGGGAGAATTTTTTTAAAGCTTTATTTCACTGGTTTATAGCATCATAGGTCTGCAGCTATATCCTTAGTATAATAGTCCGATGTTAACTGTTTAAAAGCGCCTGATTGTTGGTTTTTCAATGCCATCTTTTGACAAGATAGCAAAATCTGGTCAAGTCTATATAACATGTTAGAATGATCTAGAGTAGTATTCTAGGTTATCGAAAAACGAAGGCATTGAAAGCCGTGAACGCCATAGAGAATACTTTGCCGTTAACAAATACTAATAAACCAGAAAATTTCATTGACTAAGTAAGAATTGAAATCCGAAAATAATGCCAAATATTAATTTGTAACTGTGAAATTAAATTATAGTTAGACATATGCCCTTCAGTCTACTTAAGGGGCTGAAAAGCACCCACAGAAATCCTACAAATAGGATTCTCCACCTTATAGGATTGCCCATCTATGTTACCGGAATTATGTTAATTATTGGTTATTTTATGAATCTTAACACTAATCCAAATATTGGAGTAATCCTATGGTTAGTAGCAGTCTGTTTGTTTTTGATAGGTCATAAAATAGAAGGAAACTTTAGAGCAATGACTTTGATAGTACTTTTCACGTACTTTTCAAGGAAAGCGAAATTAAATCGATATTGAATATGAAGTACTATGAATTAACAAACCCATAAAGTACTAAAGAGGCTGGAAAGAATTGCTGAAGATGAATCCCTACCATCAATTGGTCCAGCTAAGGGAAAAATTATTGCAGATGTGATTCAAAATTATAAACCAAGAAGGAACCTTGAAATTGGAGCATTATATGGCTGTAAGACTGATGGGTAGCACGTATCAGAAGAAAATGTGAGGAAAGTTACAACCATCGAAATAGACAAGGAATCTGCAGACATTGCAAAACATAGAGGATGCGGCTCTCGCCGATAAAGTAGAAGTTATAGAAGCTGATGCATTGGAGATAATACCAAAACTAAACGAAAAATTTGACATGGCGTTTTTAGGTGGTATTAAAGAGGAATGCTTAAACGATCTTGAATTATTCTAGAAGAATATCAAGAAAGGTGCGGTAGTTGTAGCAGATAATATAGGCGTATTTGAAACATCAATGCGTGACTATCTTGAATACGTGAGAAATTCTGGACTGTATAATAGCAAAGTCTTAGAGACTGAATTAGAGTTTAATAGAAGTATAAAAGATGCAACCGAATTAGTACTAAGACTGTTTGAAAGGAAGGGAGGACGGACCTATGCTGCAATTCGCCACTATAAAATATTAGCAATCACGGTATGAGGTGTACTTTAGCAAGACTTGATCTGATTTAATGGTTATCCCAATTTAGTAATGCTTTCATAGCCTTCACAGCTTTATAAACTATCATTGAAGCTTTGCCAATATTTGCTCATAGTTTGAAAAAGATCAGACCGTACTCATGATGAATCCATTCAAAGACTGCAGTTAACTAATTTTTTATTTCAGCAAGAAGAGCTAAAGNAAAGCTACTCTAATGTCTTTTGTTCATTATATTAAGTCCAGACCAAAATGCAGGCACAATGAATAAGACTTTTGAATTAATTTGGCAAAAACCTCACACTAGAAGAACATGGGTTATGATAAAATATTGGAGGATTGCTGCTTCTGCATTAGTTATAGACAAAAAGCATGAGGCTTTATTTGAGAACTTGCCTCAATTTCTTGGACCGATTTCTGTTATTGGCATTGTCTAGCTGATGTGTACCCATTTTTACTATTTAATTATCCTTCTACCTTTTATCTTATCGTGCGTACTAGGTTCATCTTTGTTTGATGAAGGTGTGGCGGGGTGGCTTACTTTCCTAGTGGGTTTTGGTTGTTCATCCAATTCTCGTCTTTCAGCCTCTACTACGCTCAATCCTGTTTCATCAATTTCCTTTTTATCACTCATAAACAGTACAATATGGATTTTATATTGTAAGAATGTATCATGTTTGGCTGACTGTTAAAATCGTATCCATTCTTTTCATTATAATTTCATCTTTGTCATCATCGGGTCGCTGAAAGTTCCCAAAAAAATTCATCCATAGCAATAAGTGGATCAGAACTATCACAAGCCAGCCGGTATAATTAATTTTTGACGATCCTGTTTGTCCTCATCCAATAGCTGCTGAGGGTATTATTGCACCTACGACAACGCAATCATCAACCAACTAATATCAAGGGATTTTCGGCAAATTGTTTGCCGCATCGATTCGACCATGAAGTTATACTGATTTCAACCTGTCTAGATCTAGCTGAATACGGCTCCACTTCTCTTAGGTGTTTGCATCTTTTTCTTGTTGCGGTTTTTTTTACAATTCTGATTTAGTTATTTCCATATTATGCAAACACCATCGATTGATGGCTAAAATTATACATATATTCAAATCCCATAAAGGATCATGTGAATAATCTGATGAATCATTCTAAAAAATTTCTAAAAGAAGCGGAAATCCTCCTTAACTGTTATCAATACAATATGTGTATTCGTCCTTTCTACATATGGAAGAGCCAAATCTTTCTTTACAAAATTGCTGAGTTGAGACCTGTTCTTAAATTTTGCAACCACAACCATATCAGTTAAACCTGTAATATCATAAACTGCCACTACATTTGGGAACTTGGCTATGTGCCTTTCCACTTCTACTATTTTTCCCTTTACAGATGTGACTTCAATAATAGCAGTTAGATCGTAACCTAGTTTCTCATGGTCTAGTATTGCTGAATAGAACTTGATAACACTATTTTTTTCCAAGTTTTTTACCCTGGCAAGAACTGTTGGTGGAGATACGCCTATATCCTCAGCTATTTTTCTGTACGAAAGCCTTGCATCTGATAGAAGTCTGCCAAGGATTTTAACATCTGTTTCATCCATTCCTAATACATTCATCTATAACTAACAATTAATAGATATTAATCATAAATACTTATCAGATATTAACGGAATCTACATAAAGTGTTATATTCAACTATTCCCATATACCTATGTTAGCGATGTCGTTTAGTAGAAGTAATTCGAAGTTAGAAACGGAAGACAAGGAAAGGAGCATTGATGGCATAAAGATGATCATAGACACTGGTTTTATTCAGTTAAGATATACTGATGTACTTGGCAAGTTTCATGCAAAATATGTATTCGAGAATAAGGAAACCTTTGATAGTTTTTTTAAATCTGGTGTGGGAGTAGATGGCTCATCAGTAGGAGGGTTTGCATCCATTGATGACTCAGATTTACTACTAATTCCTGATAGATCTACGCTAAGAATCTTCCCACAATCTTTGTTATATTCTGCATCATCACCAATATCGTCAAGCTACAAACTCTTTGCAGTTATAGCAGACGTCTATCAGGGTTTTAACAAGGGGAGATTAGTTAGAGATCCTAGATACGTGTCACACCGTATGGAAGAATTCTTGTTAGAAAATAACCTTTCTTGTCAAATTGGCCCTGAAGTAGAGTGCTTTGTATTTGACAATATTGTGTTCAGTCAAAAGAAAAATATGGACAATAATAAATTTGGCCATGCAAGTGACAGCCCTGAACACAGCGGATCTAGAATCGTGTCTGCAGAAGGACAAGGAAGTGATTGTTGCAAATATCCCATTAGGAGAAAGGACGGTTATGACGCCCCACCATTTCAAGATTCATTACTCGAGTTCAGGTTTGACGTAGCTGAAGTTCTACGGAAGAATTTTTCGATAAATGTAACCAATCTCAATCACGAAGTCGCTAGCTTCGGTCAAATCGAAGTCAATTTTATGCACAGCAATCTAACCAGTGCTGCAGATAATGTCCAGGTATACAAAGATGTGGTGAGGAACGTGGCAAAAAAATATAATAAGATAGCCAATTTTATGCCAAAACCACTTTTTGACAACAATGACCCATTAAATGGCGGTGACAATGGCTCTGGTATGCATACAAGCATTAGCCTGTGGAATGACTCTTCAACAACCAATATTTTCTATGATAGTGATGACAATTATGCTGAATTGAGCCAAAGGGGACGGTACTTTATAGGTGGATTAATCGATCATGCGAGATCCCTGACTGCAATAGTAGCACCAACAGTAAACTCTTATCATAGACTAATTCCAGGCTTTGAAGCCCCTGTCTATGTTGCATGGGCTAAGGCAAATAGATCTGCTGTTATTCGTATACCAGTTAACGAACGAAATAACTCCAAATCCAAGAGGATTGAGTTCAGGGCACCTGATCCCGCCGCTAACCCATACTTGGCATTTTCTGCAATAGTAGCAGCAGGTTTTGATGGGATCAAAAAGAGTAGAGAGCCTGGAAGTCCAACTGATGAGAACATCTACAAAATGTCCGATGCAAAAAGAACTAGCCTTGGTATTAGCTCACTTCCAGGGAGCTTAGATGAATCGCTGGATTCGTTGAAGAGTGACTCGGCTTATCTGAAGAGTTGCTTCCGTGACGAAATCCTTGAGTCGTTCATGTTACAGAAAAAGGATGAATTAAGAAGGATTCATGACAAATCATTTGACCAGGAGATCATGCTTTATTACGACGTATAGACAGCTGACTAGTGAGTTCGATTCCTTAAAAGTCCTCGGCCAAGGTAAGTTCTCGATATCTGAAGGATAGAACAGACCTTCCCAACAGATGTAACTTCGACCCGAACATCCTGTGTAATAATGAACTATCTTTAGGGGTTCTAGGAATTAATTACACGTATCTAAAATAATGGTTTCCTTTAATCGGGAATATTTTAGTTCTATGTATGAAACCTTATTGGACACCTCTAAGAATTACTTCTCAAAATTCATCAAGAGTTGGCGCGGCTGGATTCGACTTTATATCTCAATCCTTTAGCAAGATCGGTTTGTGTTGAATTACCGCGCCAATTTTCATACTCCTGAACTATCCAATTTTTTGTGATCACACATGGTTTCTGGTGCTCCTAGTTAGACAAGCAGTTGGAATCGCAGAAACAATAGTTTTGACTCTATTTTCGAAGCAGCAGATACAAGGCTCATTAATATATCGAGATAAATGTGCTAATCTTGAGAAAGTACACTAAACCGGCAAGATGTTTATTGCTGCCAGCATTAAACAGAACACTTACCAATACTCAGACTAGACAATCGTCTGAATAAATACCATTCTAGATGTGTTATACATATGCTCATACGCTCATGATATAGAAAATGAAAAGTATAAACAACAATGAATGGTCTGTTGGTTGCAATGGATGAGAAACTATTTCGAATAAGTGCTTCGAATAAGAAACAATAAAAAGACCAGTGGAGAAAAACTGAATCAGAAAAATGGTTTGACCATGATCTTCAGAGTCTCATAAATATGGAAGTACCAGAATGAATTTGATAAGTATGCTGCCATTAGAGTACGACCTACAATACTAGGATGCCATGCGGCTATGATAAATATTAATTTAATTTAATTAAATGTCCTAAAGCCGAGTAGGTTCAACAGAAAGTGAGCAGTCTTTTTTATGCTTAAACCTTACAAGATCCCAAACACGTTCCTTGTCATCTTCACTTATTTCGCATTCTATTTTTACGAGTGTCTGACCACGGTCGTCCACAAAGCTGGTGAACTCACAATAATCAGATGCATCTTTTAGGAGATCATCAAGATCTTTTGCATAAGGGAGTGTTCTCTGCTGAAGACAAAATTTCGACTCTTACCGGGCTCCTCGTTGAAAGGATTGTATCATTTTGCCTATCTGTATTTTCATTCAAATTATTATCCATTTTTTTTCACCCTTTATGCTCTGTACCTTCGTTCAGGAATCGTGGCATTTTTCACCTGCTTGAATACGCAAGGTTGTAATCTATTATCAATTAATCTGCAAGCAGCAAAATGCCAGGATAATTCTAATGCTAGATATGTTAGTGCAGCACCTAAGATCACGTAAATCAATACATTTAGATTTTCATACATAGAATCAGTAAGGACTAAAAATATATAAGACTTTTAATATAGAAATCAATCGTTTGACTATAATATGAGGCGTTTACCTAACAAATGTTAAATTAATTCTTTAAACTGTTAGTTCCCCTTGACAGATATAAATTCAGTTTTGTCAATAGTTGAATAATATATTATTATAATTCCCGTTATGGGTCGAGGTAGAAAATTAAATGCATTAATAAAGCATATCAGAAGTTCAATTAACTTTTAACTATCGTGTTCTATTTTTACCAATAATACCAATAAGCTAATGGAATTATCGCATTTCCATTAGATTATATCTCTTTAAATAGAGACGACCAAGATAATAAAAAGATCAGTGGCCGTGTCCACAGCCGCAGCCACCCATGCCTTCATGACCGTGTGCTTGACCCGCTGAGCATGATGGGCAGGTCTCCGAGTGGGTTTCGGACATGAACATTACACCACAAGATGTACATTTTAATTTTTGAACTCCTTGCATAGGATGCGAACAGCAGCATCCTAATTAAAGTGTTGACAATATTTCATTTATAATTAGGAAAATCTTCGTTCTTAATGACGTATAATCTCAGAGAATCACTTTTCATATTCTAGTTATGTGCTAGAAAGCCGTTCCAAATGTATGAGAAGACTTTGACTACTAAATTCCTATTATTACATTATCACGCTTGATTCATTCTGTAGAATCAAGTTCCTCAAAGTGCAGCATTTGAAATCAGAAGTCGATTGATAATAAGTTGTAGAATATCCAAGTACTATAATGGTAGAATAAGTTGAATATCAAATTGCTTATAGACGATTTCAGTCCTAATCGTGATGGGATATAGGATATTTTGTTAACATAAATTAAGATACTTGACTTACAAACTAGTACAAATTCTGGAACTTAAACTATTATAAAATGCAGCTCTAGATGAGAAATGCGACAATAATATCTTAGTTCCAAGGAGTGATCGTATGTTGAGCGAGAACATTCTAAAATAGATCGATGGTAATTTACGGAATTAACATACTCAACAGACAGACAAACAATTCATTGAATATCTTACTAACGACAAGACTAAGCCTCCACAGATTCGACAATACCAGTTAATTTTGTTGTCGACAATTCTATAATGCTCTGCGGACCTTATTCCGGTCCATTCTGGTAGAATTATCAGCGATAATCAATATTGTAACAACCCGCCTCATTTGAAGTGGTATTTGAAAGAGAATTCCGCTCCGTACAGAGTGTGTTTATATGATGCCGCATAACGTTCAATCCTTTTTAAAACTTTGTATAGAATTATAGATAGGTAAGTGTCGATACTAAATGTTAAATGGATATACAAACTATGCTCCGTGAACTTTTAATGAAACAAATCAGAAAAGAGTTAAAAAATAAGTATAATTACCTTGATTCCATCGTAAGAAGAGACATTTCTAGTCTAAACAAGCAAGTTTCAAGAAAGGATGGGATTTTACTTGATTCTGGCTTTTATAATACAGAGGCATGGGGTGCACTTAAAAAATGCTGGAAAGGATATAAAATTGCAAAATCCGAGAGTGATTATAAAAAGATGGAATATTATGCAAGAGGTATCCGGAAGTTCCAACGGGAATTAAAGGTATCAGTTGCAGACTTTCCACAATTTGATCGAGTGGGTAGAAAGATGCCACATGAACAGGATGCAGAAAATGTCTTTGATTATGGTAATAGTTATGCTCAAGTTGAAAAGGAACTAGAACAATATGATCTACAAGTAAAACAAGAGCAAGAACTAAACCCCTATCGAATTGAGCCTGAGGAAAATTTGCCAAAAGAGCAGGAGGAACACTTTAGACAAATACAATGGTACTACATGGCTCCTGGCTCTTTTGTATCGTAAGGAATTCATATTAGCTGATTATTACAAAATAAGACAATAAATATATTAAATATTTTCAGGCAGCGGCTACCTATACAAAATGGAGGGGCGGATGGAAGGAAGTTATAAAACAGATGTGCCAAACATGAATATGTCAAAACTAGCCATACTAGTCAACAAGTAATGTTTGTTTGCATGTAAATTATGAGTTACATAAACTCCGAGATTAGGTAACTATGAACATACTCCTTTTGTTAAGCCGCAAATCTGCTGGGAATCAATAATCTCCAACAATCAATTGCGAATTGTGGTCTGATTTATATTGTCAAATTTACACGAGGACTATTGGGTATTACTAATGGCATTACTACTTTGCTAAAACAGTTTTTAAATGGCCTTCTTAACAAATTTCAAGATCCATGACAACAACTTGACTACTCATATACAAAACAGATAGAAGATTTGATAAATTAAGAAGAGATATCGCAAGGGTAATCACGGCTAAAAACAGCTTGAAATGCAGAAAACACGACTCGGAAAATATTCGTATATTGGAAGAGTAAGCGCATCGTTCAATTGAACAGAATAGGGAAGAGCTGACAAGACTTACATTAGAACGAAAAAATGTAAATTTGCCACAATTCCAACCATTAAAAAAACAGATAGATGATATGAAAACAGAACAGGATAAGTTAGAACTAATAGAAAAATAACTGGCGTTGAAAGTGGAACTATTCAGATCTAAAAAGGAGATATTAAAGGCGCAATATTCTGCAGCTGGGGCACAAGTACGCGTCAAAGAGAGTATAACAGGAGTCTCCAGGGAGCTGGCTGATCTGAGTACAACAATGGATCGAGCAGAAGACAAGACAGAAAAAATGATGGCAAAGGCACAAGCTTTAGATGAAATGATCGATTCAGGAGTTTTAACGGATTATACACACACGAGTGACGATATTATTGAAAAGAATTGAAGCAAGTTACCATTGAGGGCCCTGTTGATGAAGAGTTAGAAAAGCTAAAGACCGAATGTGCCAAAAAAAGAAAAATCTTTGATAGAAGTACATTAAGACAATTGATAATCAAGTTCAATTTAACAGCTGATGACTCTTATCCTTCAGATCAGCAACCTCCACAAATTGAAACCAGATATTTTTGCAATCTAGAATTTGTATAATTATCACTGATTATTATAAGCAATCTTATGAGATTTTTGCCTTTATTAGAACGTAATCAATATATCCCTTCTGAGAGACATCCTTCATTTTTAGAGCTGAACGATAGATCAGGTGTTCAGAGAGCTTAAAGAGCAGTCTCTTGGGATATTGAGATATGGATGAACAGATCATTTCGCTTAGGAGCGTCTCCTTAATTCTGTGTCTATTTTTTGCGTAATAGTCTGCCACAGGCCTATACACATTATTCCCTATGTGACGAATATCGATAATCCTAAAACCAGAATTTTTAATCAATGATTTAATAAATTCAAATTCGTAGTGTTCAGATGCCCAAGTAAAGGACAGAAGGCCAAGCCTTTTAATTTCTTCAAATTTTGAAATTGTGGTGGTAGTAAGGACAGGTAATACAAGGATGAGTAAACCATCTTCATAATTTAGTATTCTTCTAGATTCTTGTATGAATTGGATCAGAGGCCTAAAATGTTGCGCCGATTCTAATGCAATTACTCTATCTATACTTTGATCCTTGAAAGGTAACTGCTTAGCTGTACCATTTAGAACCGATATATTGTTCGTCTTGCTCTGATTAACACAAGAAAGTGCTAGGTGGTTACTCTCGCTATTTATTAAATTGTTATCAGTTTTACTTCCCTTAACCAGACCTATGGCCCTTTTCAATTGGAGGAAATTGACATTGAGACAGATAGTATTCAAGTGCTTGTACACAGAATTCCAATATAATGCTGGCGCAGAGAATCCGCTCCCAATGTCTACAATATTTTTTGCCGACTGGAATTGAGCAAACTCTCCAACAATCTTGCAAAGATCAATTTGAGCCTCATTGGGATTGATGGTTTTCTCGCCCCAATAGCCAAAGTTTAGCATCGTGCCACCTGTCGCTCTTACAACAAAGGGTGTCAGAAAGTTATAGCAATTAATAATGTCTGATTCATTCCGTCGAAATATCCATAGCGGAACCCCAAATGATTCTTTCACTTCTACTACTCTGCCTTAACCTGATCTCTGATAACTGGATGAAATATTATCATGTGA
>NZ_QURE01000112.1 GCF_009898475.1 Nitrososphaera sp. AFS
ATGGTGCATCTAAAGTTATCGCAACCAAGATTACCTCTCCGGAATCTAAAATTGTGTTTCTCTTGTTCTATAATTTCAATGATTTTAGCGAATTTGTTCCTGGGCCTGATTAAAGAGATCTGAGTCATTAGTATCTGATATAGGAATATAGGCTTTATAATTTTATGTGAAGTTAGATGCAGATAGAATTGTCCACTAACCAACCAGCCAACCAACTACTCTTTGAGTTAATAATTGTAATTTGGATCTTCTTTTCATGTAACTAAAAATACTCGCTGTTCGTTATAGAAAATTTATAGCTCTTGCAATCGGTACATAATTATGCATCTTAATATGCAAAGTCAGTCTATTTATTAACATAATCACACACGGTAAGTTGTTACCTGTTTGATTTGTACATGTCATCAAATCTGAACGCATCTGTATAATTATCATTATGACTGCAGCCGGTTCTCCGTAACAAGTCACTTACCTCGGCTATGAATATAAGCATAAGGTGGAATTACGATTCAAGCTAATGGAATTCCCAATAAAGATCCAATGAATAGCCGTAAATGGATTAGCAGAAAATCTCTAATGATCGCACAGGCCCTCGAACTTGTTATTGATCCAAATATTTGCAATTCTAGCAAACTAAAACATTCTAATCATACTCAATAGATGCAGTATTAAATTGCTGCAACAAACCATTTATCACACAAGTTTCCAGTCTTTAATTGCGAGTATATTAGTTCTTCTTGCCAATGTGCATTATAAAGTCTGCAACCGATATCAGTACAAAAAGGATCCCCTTCTGTTACAAAGAAAAATAATATTTGAAGGACATAACCAGTCACTATGAAGTTTATTCGATTGTCCCCATATTTAAGATACTTATTCATAGCAAGCCTTTCCTCATTAGAAGATTCACGTTCATTGTCTACGTGTAAATCACACGCAGCTAGCTCCATGCGTTTTATGTACCATTCTTTGGGTCTCGCAGGGGCTTCAATTACACCAGTAGTGGAAATAATTGAAGGTACGCCACTTACAATTGTTCTTGCATGATAGCGCCAGTCTTCGTCACTAAAAGTACATACCAGTCTATCTTCAAATATTATATGTACATGATCAGTATTCGTTTCATTTTCGTTGATCATCGTCCTAAGTAATCGTTGCATCATAAATCCGTCATAAAGTATCAATTCCTTATAATATGCATCTTCGAAAGTGCCAATATGAGGATAAGTATTACTAGAAGCTGGAGTCCAAGGAAATCTTATTTCATAGACTAGATCCTCAAGACGTGGTCTGTGGCATGCTTCTTTTTCTAATTGTCTACTAAAAGGTTTCATAATATTAGATATTCTAATCGAAACTAATGCTTCTGCAATTATCTCATTGATATTAGATAAAACTGGACGTCTCAGATCTATAATGATGCTCGGAAAATACTTTTGTACTTCTGGCACTACTATGTTGACTAGATCCAACGTGTTTGTCTGATTACCATATAAATGAACGTACTTAAATTTTAACATCTTTTATCTCATGTTATTGGATTTGGTTTCTATATATACGGTAAGTTTTACATATGAAGACATGTCTGAATGTAGCAAGCATCATAGCCAGTCATTCATTGATATATCTTGTTCATGATCTCTTCAATTTGGAAGCTAAAATATTTCAAGAAATAAAGATTGATATTTGTTTTATATGCATTCCTGAATAAAAATGTCATCATTACAACGATATAGGGATACGTGATTATTCATATATCTGACAGTGGAGTTATTCCATACATTACTTAAAACCGGTAGGTTTGAAGAGGTGGTACGAACAACAATACTTGAAACAACCAGTTCTTTGTGGGATAATGCAAATGAGATAATGGATATTGTCAGAGATCTAAAAGAAATAGGAGTTATCATTAAAGCTGTAAATACCGTTTGTGCCAGCTCTTCAAGTGTTGTAGAAACAGCAGACACAACCCTAATTACAAAATAGATAGCTAAGAATATTTCAATAGGGACAAACGAAGCTAGTGAGATAACTTAGATTGAAAGATCTCTAATAACTAATTAATTCAAATCATATTAATTCAAATTCAATATTTATTGTCCTCGAAAATTTTATCTCCAGTCCACCTTTGGATCCGACACACAGTTTATAACTTTCATCATTTGTAAGGGGAATTAGTGAAATATTACTATTTGAGCAGATAGGGCAAAAATTGAAGGTTGTTGTATTTTGCATCGTTTCGAAGATAGTTGCGCTCCAAAAACACGATTCACAAAGTGTAAAATGGCAATCTGCATATAATTCGCTTCCACTAGATTCTCAATACGATAATCCATTGACTGCTAAGTGCAATCTCTATCTTAAATCAATTGCCAAATGAAAGCCAATAGAACACATGATCCTATGTGGCAACTTTAGAGTTAACTGAACTCAACCATACTAAAGCAAGCTACATATACCAACGACCGAGAGATTCCTAATACAGTTGGTAGAATTAATCAACTATGCGTTTAACAATGGTATATACATTGCTTCAAGCTTGAATATCGATGTTTCTATACAATACTGAACTTCTTTCTATTCTCACAATAGTTCGAAATAGTACCTGCTAGCCTCCAACTAAACTTTACCATATATGGAGTCAGAAATGTTGTAATTATCGTGATTGTCCCAATCATGGGCAATAGGAATGAACTTGTAGAACCACCAATATCGGCGGTGCCCTTGGCAACTACCAATGCAAAATCACCCCCTGAAGATGATAGACAAAAAGCAGATCTAAGGGAAGTCACTATGCTAATCTTTTGGGCCCGAGAGGTAATTTGGCTGATATTGAAATGACAATCAAAATTAGAACTGGGGGCCTTGAACATTGGAAGGACGCTGAAATCCATTAAAGCGCCTACTGACACGAAGAATATTGCAGCAAACATGTCCTTTAATGGTGTAGCTAAAAGCCTAGTTACAGAATGAACCTTAGATTCAGCTACCAAAACACCCGCGAAAAATGCATCTGTTGCAACCGGCACCCCGATCTGATTAGCAATAAATGATAGACAAATGCTATACCCATAACGGCAACTATTAGCAAATCGTGCTGGTTTGTCCTCCCGACGTAATTAATGAATCTAAGAATTGTCTTGGAGCCGATTATTAATAAACCCCTATGAAAGCCAATACGGTCCCAACAGATACTATTAAGTTAGGGAACAATGATACTTGCCCTGTCGACCCAACCGAATGCAAGATTGCCAACATAGAAATGATAATAATGTCTTCGATTATTGCGACTCCTAAATTATTGTAGATGCCTCAGTCTTTATCACATCTAATTCTTCTAAAACACGCATTACAATTACTGTGCTTGTAATTGAAATCGCGAGAGCCAAGAATAGTAATATTTCGATTAATGCATTAGGAACGAGACTCGTATTCACGATTTTTAATGAATCATAAATTCTTTGATTGACACGCTGTCTTCATACCCTCTACGAACGATTTTATTTTGAGACCAAGCGTTGGACTTTTTAAATTTGACTTGATAATGTCTAAGATAGCACTAGCTATTATTACTCCATCTGCACCTGCATTAATCATGTACCTGACGTGTTCAGGTTTGCTAATCCCAAACCCTACAACAACGGGAATTTTCGACCCAGACAAGCGTTTAACCCTTCTTATTGAATGGGCAGTTAAGTTTTGAAATGATTTTTGCGCGCCTGTGACACCAAAGACAGTAATCAGATATAAAAAACCACTAGATTTAGAAATAATGGACTTTAGCCTTATTTTTTTGGTATTAGGAGAGGCAAGAAATACTGTAGCAAGGCCTGCCTCAGATGCTACTTTTATGTACAAATGTGCCTCATCTATATTCATATCTGGGAGTATGAAACCATCTACTCCACTTTCCTTGGATCTTTGAACAAATCTTTTTACTCCACCTTCTCTTATAACAATATTAGAATATGTCATTAATATGATAGGCAGGTCAGGATACTTTTTACGTAATCTTGCTACTAATGCAAGACACTTTGTTGGGTTGACTTTGTTCTTCAACGCATCATTATATGCCCCTTGAATAGTTGGGCCATCAGCTATAGGATCAGAGAAGGGGATGCCTATTTCAATAATATCTGCACCCGCTTTTACAAGAACATCAACAAGCACTTCGCTCATCCGAATGTTTGGATATCCTGCTACTAAATAACATATAAGGGCGCAGGCATTTTTCTTCGATAATATGCGGAATTTTGCGTCTATTCGTTTGGTAGATAATTCAGTTATCCCAGCCATCCCCTTTTCCTTTTCATCCGTATTCATCACCTACCTATTTAAGTGCCACAGAAATTAATTCAATCACATAAAGAAATTCAACTTTATGGGTAGCTACAATATAAGATAATGAAATTTTACGAAAGTCAAAAATAGTTGATTCGTATGTACGATTCTATTCTATCTAAAAATGCATCCGTACATATTTTAGCCTTTAAAAACCATGTATATTTTGCTCGAGCTAGAGAAAATAATGTATTAAAAGATACGAACTGGCTCATGTTTCTGTTTGCAACAGGTTTGACTCGTTTGCAGTTTTTTACACGATCAAAAGTAATTAGCCGAAAAAATAGCCGAATTATTAAAACAGCTCAAAGATCATTGATGCACTGATTCATTATATTGTATTTATTTTATCGTTATCTGAAAAAGTGATAAATTATGATAGAATAAACAACAAGGAAAAACTGCTTAAAGCAACAGGTGATGAAGATGTATCATTTGATTCTAGTCAACTGTCTCAAGCCCTCCTAGACTTTAATTCAATTCCGGTCCCCTTGGTGACATATATGGCCGATAGTACCATAGTCATTAATGCTAGCAAAGCGCCTAATGACAAGCTTACGAATATGGAAATAATGATTATAGCCATCATAGCACCTATGAATGCCGCAACTGTCTTCATTTTCTATTCTTTACAATTGTTTTAAGGATTGAATGCAAATGTATGTGCAAGTTGTTGCCTTTAGTATGCGACGACCAAAATATCAATTATGTTAAGTCGTAATCCAAGGTATAAGCTCACAATGCGGCGAACTGCTACAGAACATAAATATAGTATTTTTAGATCAGGCCTACATAAAAAGTCGATGGGTCATCACCGGCACTAGGAATTCAGTCGTTCCTTGACGGTGTGAGGAGAAGGAGCAGTGCTACTGCTAGGCTGTCTGAGTATCGGTTGCGATGTTTGAAACAACTTATTAACCTATCAAAGTACAAAAATATGGCACGCCGACTGTCCTTGTGTAGTAAGACTCTATCTAACCATCACATTCGTATACTTCTAAACCTAAATCCTGACTATCATCCTCATTCATGTCATATGCAGCGGACTTCATTTCTTCGTATTCTGATTCATCAGTCAATTAAACGTAAATAGTGTCAGTCATTTAATTGACGCATTGACCAAACTTTGAGCCTAGGTATGAGTATGCTTTACAATGACCTTTATTATTTCATCAACCAGGTAGTCATTAGGCTCATAGATACTCTTTGTTCTCCAGATATGATTGGAGTTGTATTAGTGCCAGCAGGTGCTGCCAACGAACTTTTGAAGAATGGTTGGGGATTGGTGACAGCGTTTTCAAAGTCATTAATATACAATGACTTTATTCCTACCATTTTCATACCCAAAAGTGATGCTGTTATGTATGCCGAATTCTTAGCGTTATTAATTGCTTGTTTGATTAGGGTATTCTTAATTCCGTCTAGCTTCTTTCCCGAAAGTTCAAATACTACGCCATCCACACTCGTAGCTCCAGAGGAAATTGCGTTGTCAATCCATCTGGCAGTGCTGTTAATATTTGAGCTCCTGATTAGGATAGAGTTTGTTGCTGAGAATCCAGTTACCATGTTTCTGCCTTGCGAATAATTATAGTTTGGAGATATACTAAAAGCACTTGTACTAGTTTCATTCTGTCTCACGCCATTAGAATATAATCCGCTTAGGATCTTTGTCATTAAATCTGAATTTCTATTCAAAGCTTCGCCAGCAGTTTTGTTAGTTGTCTCTACGCCAAAGGCAAGGGAAACTCTATCAGGTTTTATATCAGCTACTACGGTAGTTGGTACAGAAAGAACAGTGTTATTGGTGTTGTTGTCCCGACTTTGAGCCAAAGGAGTAGTAGGCACTTGTGAAGCCTTGTACTGCTCTGCGTAGATATGTTCAATAGAGCTATTGCAAAGGTTAGACAAATAGACGGTAGACGATATGCCAACTACTAGGATCAAAGGTACAAAAATGTTCATAAACAAGTTTCCTATCATCAAATTCACGAGGGGGTAGCAATGAATATATTTACATTTCTATTTATCTTATCTTTTACAAGTTAGTAATATTTATGAAGCAATAAACCGAGGAAGGCGAGCTTTAGGGTAATCTGTAAATAAAATCTCTTTGTACACTGGTTAACATAAGTTCCCCACTTTATTCGGTCGTATTTCCCTGTGTTAAAGTTGACCGGATCAATACGTAACTATGCTAGCTATACCTGCTAACATAATTACATAGACAGTCAAGTAATATTGTTCATTATTCTTTTAGCTTGGTAACTCTCCAATTGTAATATGAGCATATTTAG
>NZ_QURE01000113.1 GCF_009898475.1 Nitrososphaera sp. AFS
ACATGGGTCAAAATTTCACTTAATGTAGAAAAGATGACAACAGACAAGACAAGTGAAGTTGAAAATGAAATCCGAGAGAATGAGTAGTTTTTTAATCATAAATTAATGAAATCTACTAATAATTATCTGTTGACTGGACTTTGCTGTAAACATGCTGATCATCTCTAACTGGTGAGTATTAAAAATCTCATTCTGAACGGTAGAGTCAAGACTATTTATTAATGTGCATGTAAGTAATAGATTAAACCAACTAAATTAAAAGGGAACCACCGTTAACGACTGATGTATATAGATTGTCTAATGTAGTAAAGGATGGAGATCTGCAGCAATCCATATCTTCTATATCTAATGGAAATAAAATGTCGTCATAATTACAATAATTAATAAAGGGTTCAAAATCTCTTTGCCATTTGTAGTGGTGGGTATCACAGGCGCAAGTATACATGACATGAAGGCTACAATAAATACACTAGATGCCGTGATAGTTCAGAGGCCATCTTGTAAACATGTAAACAGAATTTATGCCTGGATAGATAAAGGATATGATTTTCCAGAGATAGAAAAAGAAGATAATTCCACCAATAGTAGATAATTCCACATATACGTCATAGAGGCGAAGAACAGTTTATAGAGCTAAGATATTGGAGATCAGTTGTAGAAAGGCAAATACTTCATAATAGATTCAGAAAGTTACTAGCAATATACGAAAGGAAATCAGAGAACTATCTCATATTAGTATGCCTAGCTTGCGGTATTACCGTCTACTACAGAGGGACAATTTTGGGATTGGCTCCAAGGTGAAAGGTATAGCAATAGTACACAGATTTGAAAGCAAAGCTGTCAAATCCAATCCTTTAAGAAACCTTTATAAGAAATTTAATAAGTATACTTACATATAACGGTTTTAGAGTGCTAACACTAAACGATCTAGGTTACGATACGAAGAATAATGTATTTTATATTAAGCCATCGATTACTGAAGCGAATCAATCTCAGACAGCCGATGAATCAAATCGCTCATAACGAGTTTAGGTTTTTCTTGTCTATCTCAGATGAGTAGGCCCAGAAAGTGTCAGTGAGTTTCAAGTCCTATTATTAGCATTTTCTTATACTACACCTTTTGATTTTAATCAAAAGAATTATTTATTTAGTTTTTGTATGGTGTAATGACACTTCGCTGCCAGGTTTGCAGTATTGATTTAAAATGCTCTAACATTCTCTCTGCATAGACTTATGGCTTATTTTTATAAAAGCTGAATAGCCTATTTGAATAGTATACGGCCATTACGGTAATTATCTGACAAATCTGTTTCTGCTTATTTGCTATAATATACCTACAAATGGAAGGTGTTACTTAGCCTGCATTGGTCACACTTTCTTGAAAACGGCTTCAAACCATTTGGTACAATGGTAGACATGTGTTGCCTATGTGAGTCATATAAAACATCGTGTTAAAATATAAACTTACATTTATGTGACATTTACATATTATAAATCAACTTCTGCCTTGCATTATAATTGTTAACACATTTAATTGTCTGCCTAGTACTTATCTCGAGAGCTAAAATATTATTCTCCCGTGACTTAATTATACAGTAAATATCGCAAGAAAGTATTCGTTTGGTGTCATTTTACACATAACTGACGGAAAACAGATATAATTTCTTCCTTACTTTGCAACCTGAGTCGGTTATACTATAATATTATTAATATCAATTATGTGATCAACCTGACAGAATGTAAAAAGAGGTACACTAAAAGGGCAGCTATTCGATTAACTAATGGTAATGTCCAGTGACTTTGTAAAGGGAGACCATTGATGAGAGCCACTACCAAAGCATCATTCACATTTCAAGAGCTAGGTATGAGTTCAATAATACTTAAAGCACTTAAAGAAAATGGATTTGAAGCTCCCTTCCCTATCCAAAAGGCGACTATACCACTTATTTTGCAAGGTTTAGACGTGATTGGACAAGCTCACACAGGAACTGGGAAGACGGCTGCATTTGCACTCCCAATTTTGACAAAGATCATAGCTA
Source organism: Nitrososphaera sp. AFS (assembly GCF_009898475.1). GTDB lineage: Archaea > Thermoproteota > Nitrososphaeria > Nitrososphaerales > Nitrososphaeraceae > Nitrosopolaris. The sequence goes on from NZ_QURE01000113.1 coordinate 2,040, forward strand.
GTCCCGGCAGTCCGGTAATCCTTCAAGCACTCATACTTGTCCCAACGCGAGAATTAGCATTACAAGTTACTAACGAAATTAATAAATTTGCCAAGTACTCAGGAATTAGAACCCTTCCCATTTATGGCGGACAGAATATTAGATATCAAAGTAGTCAGCTAAGAAGAGGTATCCAAGTCGTAGTCGCAACCCCCGGCAGGTTGATTGACCATATAAATCGGCGGTCAATCAAGCTGAAGGAAATAAAGTACTTAGTTCTGGATGAAGCAGATAGAATGCTAGACATGGGGTTTATTGAGGACATCAGATTCATCTTGTCCCATGTGAATAAAGATAGACAAACATGTTTGTTCTCCGCCACGATGCCTCCAGAAATTATGAGAATAACCCAAGAATATATGTACCATGCCAAAGAGGTCATGTTGGACCAAGAAGAACCAAGTCTTGATACCATAGATCAATCTTATCTCATTATCCCTGAAAGGGAAAAATTAAAACAGCTTTACAATCTCATTAAGATGAGAGATAATAAACAAACAATAGTTTTTGCCGCTACCAAACAAAGGGCGCAACAACTGGCAAATGACCTAAAGCGTCAGTGTTTTAAAGTAACGGCTATTCATGGCGACCTCTCACAAAGGGAGAGAGATACTGCAATGTATAGATTTAAGACAGGTACTGATGACATACTTGTAGCAACAGATATTGCAGCAAGGGGAATTGATGTTCCGACAGTGGGACATGTAATCAACTATGATGTTCCACTTGAACCATTGATGTACTTTCACAGAATTGGGAGAACTGCACGGGCTGGTACGACTGGTAAAGCAGTAACCTTGGTAGCTCAGGATCGCATCGATGACTTTAATAGGATTCTGAAGAAAACTGAACAACCGATACAGAGTCTCAATGAGCAAATGAGAATAGCAATTCCTGCTAATCGAGGGCGTCCACATAAGAAAAATCAATCAAGGCATCATCAGAAACATAATACTGGATACATGAGCCGTAGAACTAGGCCTAGTAATAAGGAACAGAAAAGTAAATATCGAGACAAATTTAGAAGGAATAGTCGTACTCATAAGAACGTAAGTAACTGGTGGAGAAAGTAGCGCCTATAAATAGCGTATTGCAATAGATGGATGAAAAGTATTCTTTACCATACTATACATAATTCTCCGTCGCATCTTACACATCCCTTTCAATAAGATACTCTAAGACTTAAATCATTGACTAAATTCCCTTAATTTATGTATTTGAGCCAATAATCTGTTTGCGATGTAGTACGGAATCCGCCACCTGCAGAGAATACAAGTACTATTGCCAAGTACTATGGTAATCCTCCTTCCAAATCTTGACTATTGACAAAAGTCAGTCCACCCTCACTTTTTGTTTATTCATATGTAGACTTAGCTAATGCTTAGCTTTGGCTTTTGTGGCAAGCTTTGATACAGCATTATTAATTCATAGTGATACGAAAGAGGTAAACGGGAAGTCGGATAAAAGAATTATAACAGGATAAAAGTTAAAACAGAATTAAATCATGAACAAATCTTCAAACCCATCAATTTGTATTTATACTAATATTTGCAATCGGTTTAAAGGAAGATGAGACTTTTAGAGCAGTAACTAAAGTAGGAGATCACTATACAAGATTTGTTGATGCATTTGGGAATACCCTAATAACTAATGCTGAAAATGGTGTTGATCGGCAGAAAGAATTAAAGAAATGGATTGCTGTTGCAAAGAACTATGAATCCATATTTCTGGAGGTAGACCTTAAAGGTTGGACCAGTTCAAAATGATTTTTCAAAAATCACTAGATCTGCTATAATAGTGTATCTGTCATCAGCAGCTGTCTTTCAAATTCTTGCGATCTTGCTGAGGATGGTCACTATATCGACATGAGTGTTCGGTTGTTTCTGAAAATTTAATAACTACAGGAGTTACATGGTATCAACTAATATACTTAAGAGATGAAATAGTATATGTGTAGTCATTTACACATTGTCTTTTTATATGCTTAATTGCGACACGTCATTCAGACTTTTTAATCTAAAGGCTATTATCTCATGGGACTTTTTCTATCAAAAACAAGGGTAAGTCCACTTCTATTATTATATTTCATATAGAGTACCTCATCAATACCCATTGGAATTTGCGAGATATTCATACTACACATTGGACATCTCATTATGAGGCCTTTGTGATTAAAGCACATACAGGACCACAGACAATTATCGCATAGCTCAAGTATAATATCAGGAAATCTCTCCCCAGTAATCCTCTGTTGCTGTGCGTTCATATCTTCGTAAGGCATAATTAGGCTTTCATGTGAATTATCATATTTCCTATATTCTGTCTTCATTTCATTTCATTTCATTTCATCGTTCTACTACCAACTCCACCATATTCTGTCTTCATGCACATCCTATAAAAAAGCTCCAATAAGTCTACAACAGTCAACAGTCCAGCAGGATATTCAGCGGATGAAGAGAAATGACTGCATTTTGGCATAGGCCAGGATGCTACAAGAATACTGGTAATCCCCCCTCCCTCCTTTTGTAGCTCCTATATTTTTAGGACTAAAATTTTTCATTTCACTTAAGTTGGCCTGTAGAAATTTGTGTGAAAGGCTGGATTCTAAAGATACATCTGGTGAGATGAATTACAAAGATGGAAGAAAATACTGCAGAAGGTGTGAGATATTTTTACTTCACTTGGGAAACTCTGTCCTTGTGGTGGTATGGCTCTAAGAAAGTCACCAGCTGGAAGAAAGCAAAAAGAGAAGCTAAGATTGAGCAAATTAATATTATCTATAGATAAAAAGAAAACAAATGGAAATGGTACAAGTATAGCTTCAAAGGTCATCAGCTATACCTAAGAATTCAGGAAGAGTGCTTTGTTTAAAATCATCAGTTGGATATGCTAATTGTTGCTGTTGTGGTTCATGCTCTTCTTCCTCTTTCTCATCCTTATCATTTGGCATCAGATAATCCCAACATGTTTCTAGATATATTCGCCGTACCAGGACCAAATCCAGCGTAATGATTGTTTGCAGCTATGACATATACGTACATCTCTTTGAAGATTCTTGACGTTATTGGCCCATTTCTGCATCTCAGTAATCCTATCTGTTTGTATTCGACCAAAATCTTTTTCCTGAATACTTCTATCACCAATAAATCGCACATACAAAATCTGTCGGGATTATTGGTGGAGTTCTCGGCGAGTACACTCCAAACCATGTATATGTCTAGTCGCGTTGTTTTGAATGCTGCATCAATTGTCTCCAAAAGTGAAAAAGATTAACTTGCCATAGGCATCAAGAATGAATTATTCGAAAATCATCGCCGCGCCTTATGAGGTACGCGGTTCTAGCCTATGGCGTCACTATTGTATTCCTCTATTATTTAGGACTATTAGGAAAAAATAAGTTTCTTGTAGCAGAGAAGAGGGTCTGAAGAATATTTAAACATCGCTCAATTCAGGAAATCAGAAAGCGTACGTTGGTTTGAGTCTCGGGCTGGATATCGTACTTGTTCTTTCTCATCTTTGGTTTCCTTCCAAGTGGCTTCTGACAGCCCTAACATAGTCCGGAAAATATTAACAGTCCCCGGACTAAAGCCAGCATAATTGTTATTGGCCGCTACTATCGCGTGCCTGATCCTATCATCCTTTTGGACACTCTTTATCGAGTCCGCCCATTGCTGCATGTCTACCATTCTATCTATTTGTATTTTCCCGAAATCTTCGATGCTTCGGTCTACTATGAATCTGACATATAGAAAATCTGATGTCACAACTGGCGGGGACTTCATTTCAGCCAATTGGCTCCAGACCATGCAGATCTGATGGTCTGCAAAGAAAGAGTATGCCAAATCCTGAAACCATGATGGATGTCGTACTTCTACTGCATATCTAAAGCGTTGGTCTAAAATTGGAACTAATTCCCTATTCATGAATTTGCAAGGACGGAGGTAATTGAATCAATAAAGCCAAGATCTTATCGGAAAGGGGCCTAAATGCCTCAAAAAATTGGTCCAATTCTTTATCAACATTCTTTAATCTTTTTTCATGGGTTATCGCTTTTGGAAATTTCGCAGTGAATTTAAAATCCTTGGACGTCTTATTGGCCCAATTATTGACCATGAAGATATTGGGAATTTTATAAAATGAGGAGTCTATTTCAACATAATTAAAAACATGCGAATAAAAATTTAACCAACGATGATTCTCAGTACCGGAAGGGTAAAATGGACCTTCCCATGAGGTGTAACTCCACCCTGAGCATCCAATGTAATATTGCAATGTCGCTGGTTATTTTGTATAATAATTACAAGGTATTTTAAATAGCGGTCACATATACTAGGAACCATGTTTAGGAACATGTGTGAAACTTTATTAGGTCACGTGAATGAACATCCCTTACACATATCAGCAAATGTTGGCGCGGTGTAGCCGTTAAGAAAATTTGGGTTGTGCTGAATCACTCCCGACTTTAATCACAACATCAAAAAAGTGTATTTCATTCCTACTAAATTATTTGAATTCCCATTGCTTGACTATCGCATTTCCCGGTTTAACTGTCTCATCTTTGTAGATAGCTATTTTATTTCCTAAGTAAGCCAAGGTTCCAGTTGCTTTTGGGTAAAATATAGTACCAATGTCTCCACTAGTGCCAGGGGGGCCTATCCCTAGATAAACAAAAGTTGCCGTTCCATTCTTAGTTATGAAAATACCTTGTCCCTGTGAATGGTCTGCGCCACCAGTTAGATTCGTGGTGAAGACCGTGCCAGTGTCAGTAGCGTTTAATCCATTATTAAGCACAAAACTACCTGCATAGGATACTAGCAAACCATGTGTTCCATTAACAACTGATGGTTTCGGACTAGTTGTCTTAATATATTCCGTCCCTAATAAATGCGGAGTTCCAAGTGTAAGGTTAGAACTGGTAACCCCGGCGGTAGCATTTGTTGCGGCTGCTTTTTGAATAATCTGACTAGTGGTGATGATGGTAACAGAATTGTAGTGGGATACTATTGGCCATACTACAGCAGCTACAACTATTAAGACGACGTATAAAGAGATCTTTTCTGACCACATTACTCAAAAGAAAAAAAGTATACTAATAAAAGTTGCGTCATAATGATATTAGGAGGATTATTGCATCATGTTGTGGTATCAAATTCCATGCTTTATAGTACGGAACTTTTCATTTAGAGTATGCTGCAAAATATCATACCTCCCTACTAGTCCTATTAACCTATTCTGGCGCCCGGAACCGATCACGGCGCCGCATTCTGATTTAATACTGCTTATATAAAGGCCCTAATATTGATTGACAATGGTAAATCGCGAGATGGCAATAGTCGTAACAATTGCTGCAATAATGATTTCGCTCTTCGGTGTCATATTCCAAACACAAGGAGCATCAGAAACGTTACCACCTGACTTTAAATTACCTGTGGCAACTAAAAATACTGCCAGTCCACTTCCTTCTCATAAATCTCCTCCAACAGCCAATCCAGCAGGATCAAATATGACTGGAGCAGCTGGAAATACGACGGGAGGGGCACATGACTCATCAGTACATACAACAAATCCAGCAGCGTATAGTACACATGATTCTGGTCGTAGTATAAGAAATGTCAAGTAGTACGAAATTCTTCTGCGTCAAATCCTATCCCTAATCCGAGGAATAGTATGGGCATATAGTTCATCAATGCATACAGCAAATCCAGCAAGCTGGACCCATGTGATTCCTGGTCACATAGTTCCTACCATCTGATGAGATCTTGGGGCGGTCCCATTGAATAATTCGCCATGGGATGAATTACCGCGCCAATTATGACCATAACCCAAGAAATCTAGATCGTTTCTATATCTCTGTCCTTTAATTTTTCTTCGTTGATCCAGAAGATCCTCGGCGGTAGAAAAATCTTTGCCAAACGTCCCTGAATCTGTGAGAGCTTTCCTGACCCTCATAACAAGATCAACTGCAACTTGTTCTGGACAATATTCAAGCAGGTCCAGGGGCACAGAAACCGCTAGCTCAAAGATGGATTCTATTCCAGCACTTTTCAACTTGATGATCAGATTATGCCTGGAATAACGGGAATGATGTATGAAAAGAGGACGTCTGTAGGATCCGATTATTTTCTAACCTAAGGAAAAATTTAGTAGGATACTATGTCCTTGGTACTATCACATTATGCACCATATAACTCCGAAAGTTTCAACGCATGCTCCTGGCTTTTGGAAGCCGGGTGCCTCCTTAATATGAGCGGCCGCTAGTACATTTGATGCAGTCCAAGTAGCGTTTAGTGACGCAGCAACATTTTCTTTAATAGCTGTTTGATCCGCGCCTGGTGCTGCAGTTTGTCCCACGATTGAGTTTATCACTCTCATCAATATGGCTTGTAATTGATCAGGTGTCGCTTGAAAATCCATACTCGATCCCGAGGGAAGGATTAAGGTAATGTGTTTAGGAGTGCTTGGCGGATTGATTGGATCTTGATTAATTGTAGGTTGCGAGTAAGCTGTCGGGTTAAAACTGGCCAGTGCGAGCACTACAACGATAGACGTTGCCAACGTCATAACTATTTTAGATTTTTGCATATTCTTCAATTTAATAAGCACTATAAAAATGATGGTATACTTCGTGTATAATACATATTTCTAAAAAGTTTTACTCTAGAATCTTATTCCCAGAGGAGCGCTCAAATGGTACTCCAGGAGATAACATAACAAGATTATCTACCACATCTAATGTACCAGACACCATTATACTCTTCCAAGTATTTCTTACTTCGTAAGTACGCCTGATGAGGAATTGGATCAGGGTTCCGAAGGAATATGTTTCAGACATCTATGGCTGGTCAGCGTCTCTTCAAATCCTATCTACTGTTGGAACATAAAGATAGGAGTCATAACCGATTATTGTTATACAAGTGAGAGAAGGATGTTTTAGAAGACTACTGGTCCGAGCCATTTGGTTTGTGAGATCCAAGAGTCTTTGTGGCTCTTGTGACTTGGTAATGAAAGAAATTAATGATTCAATATGTTCGTGGCTCGTGCCTAATTTGCTAATGTAATTGTCGAGCCGTACTGAGGAGCTAAGCGCGCCTAAATTGATTCCTTGCCTCCTGCAACATATTGATAATTCTCTGACGGATTCATAGTCTACATCATCGATTTCTTTCCTCCATTCAGAGACAATGTCAGTCACTGTACCCGTGCCAATTTGATTATCCTCGGCTATCTTGTCCCTTGTATGGCCTTCTAACCATTCTTTGATCACTTGCTCTCTGATTTTAGTGCCAATGGCAGGTGGCATATCTTATAGAACCATGTTCTATGTCATTGTATTTAAATCTGTCAGACGGCTCGTCAAATGAATGGTCAGATGCTTTTGAATCAGGATTGAGATTATACAACTGATAAATTGGATTAGTTCATGTATTTCGTGGATCTGCCATATCAAAAACGCGCGCCCGATTTGATCAACGAAAAGATGATGGTCATGAATTATCACAATGGAATTTGATTTATTCAATAAGGCAATGACGAGACTTAATCTATTACATACGCGCCCCATCATCTATGGAAATAATCGAATCTGTTTCATGGGTCGCATTGGGCTTCATTCCAACACTGCTGCTACTTGAAACGTGTTATAGAGTGAGGATAGGGAGAAAGAAATCATTACTAAAGAAAGTACCACCATTGACAAGCTAGCAGAAAAATTAGGTCGGATCATAAAGCCGAAGGCATGGAAAATCCATTGCCCGCGGCCACTTTTATGATCTCATATTCGGCCCGGCAAGTCTGACCATTCTTCGTTATGCCTATTCTCGCTAAAGATAAATCACACGAGTATTATTCAATTTGTATCGAATGTATCTTTCTAGATGTTTGTACAAAATTAAAGAATGATTATGCGTACCTGTTCCTCTAGCTCTGTCCAAGCGCGCCCATTTAAGTTCATGAATGTCATCAAAATTATTCCTAGCATTGGTTATCCTTCGTAAACCATTCTAGGAGGTGGAAGTGTTGGGAAAAATCACCACCAAAATCGGCGCGGGATCCCAGTTAAAGTATAGGAGGAGAATGCGTGTTGGTAATAATCTCTGTCCATTTGAGTGTAAGTAGTGCGGGCTATGGCCGTGTACCGACCACACATATTGATTCATTATCCATCCTTATTGGGCCATTAGCAGCAGCTCCGTAATTTCTCGTCGCTTCTTCTGAGACTTTTCTCCAAACCTCTTCTTTTCTTCTGTCAGTCTGATTAGACAACGCATTACGAGCCGAAGCGCTAACCGCTTGACAGTAACGACAGTAATCTTCCCCAGATGCAAATTCAAATGTTACAACTACTGTCTCATTATTAAAATCACTAAATCCTGCTTTGGCCAGGGAATTTTTAAGCTTATTTGTATCAGCTAGGCTAAAGGGATTTGGAATTCCTACTGGGAAGTTGCACCTGCTCACCTATTACTCTGGTGGCCAAGTTGATAATTGGGACCTTAGGTGCATCGGCCCAAACTGCAGCTGCAAGTCGACCACCAGATTTTAGAGAGTTATATATTTTACTTATGGCAGTGTAGAGATTTGGCATTAGCATAAGTCCCCAGCGGCATAGCGCTGCATCAAATGATGAATTTAGTAGGTCTAAATTCTCAGCATCGCTTTCTCTGAACTCAATTATGTTTCGTAATCCTAAGGATGTAGATCTTTGTTTTGCGACAGCCAACATTTGTTCTGAAATGTCTGTAGCCAAAACTCGACCGCCAGTTCCGACAACCTTTGCAGCTGTCATTGCTGGCTCTCCAATTCCTGTAGCAATGTCCAACACTCTCTGTCCCGGTTTAATCTCGGCAAGCTCAACTAATCGGCGGCTGAGCTTCTGAGATCCTCTCTCGATGGGTTGCCACCATTCTTTCCATCCTTGAGCGACACTATTCCAACCTTGACGTTGATCCGTTTTAAACTGATTGGGGTCAAAAGTGGAAGCCATTTGATTACTATTCTATACGACTACATATAAGTTGCAACGAGTCCATAAGTAGTCATTATTCAATCATCATTTCATTTTTTCTAACAAATTTCCGATCTTTTGTTTACTCTCAGCATAACAATATTTCAAAGAGGCAAATAACTGATGCTACATCGCAACAAAAAAATCTTTGGGTACAGAGACTAGTCGAAAATTTAACAAAGGTACAGACACATCTCATACAACTAATCAAAGGTTTTTATATATCAGAACCCTACAGATCTCGTCTTTGAAAGGACTTCCAGGAATAAAGCGAAAATCTCTAGGGTTCTAGAGTTCCTTATGCCCACCTTGGATTAAAGTCTTTATAATCTTAAGATTCTTCCTACCCTAAAGTCAGTTTCTTTCTTTCCATATCTCTTCTTTCACAAGTGAAAAGAAGGATTGCTTGGGAGGTGCAGAACGGAGAAGTCACAATTGGGGCAATAGTAAATGTAAAAATGGATTAGTGTGCATTATGGATCATGAATAAGATGACGATTGCCTGTCTGGCGGGCATTGCGTTTGCTGGTGGACTAGGTGCTTGGTATGCAGTTAGTAGGTACAAGGGTAGAGAAAGAAAACGAGTCAGAAAAGATGGTAAGGAACAAGAATATGATGAGGCCATAGCAGAACAATTAGCCTAGACAAAGAAATTACCAGTAAAGAAAAGCATCATCTGTCACATCATAATCTCTCAGATTGTCAACTACGCTTGAACCCAACAAACAGGTTGAAATAGGCCTGCACTCCAACACTTGTTAACCCTATCTGTAATTCCTTGCTAGGGTTGCCGTAGACATTAAACCTGGTTATCTCAGATATATTATCGCTAATGCAGCTTAATTAAAAAAGGTTATATTTCTGATGATGACAGGTCAGCTGCAGATTCTAAAAATATGAACGTATTACGTGCGTTGACTGTAATTTGTCGATATGTAGCTGCAAAAGTACTTGTGGATTTAACTGGCCACGAGATATGGAGAGACAACTTTGAATCGACAAGTAGAATACAAATGGATATCTTATAGTCTGATTAGAAGTACTAGCAATTCTGTAAGACCAGTTTTCCTTAAACTATTATATATCTTATTTAATAACATATTATTGCATGGATTCAAAGGATGATAATGAAACTTCTAAAGCAGCAGGTGGAGAGTCAAGTGCCAATTATATGATCTCTGAAAGTGTGAAACAGCCTGAGGACAAAGGCAAAAAATCTGGTTTTAATATAACGGATAAAGTCAAAGAAAAGGTGACAGGGGCAGGGAGATCAGTTAAAGAGGGGCTTTCTTCAACCGGAAAAGATGATGTTGGCAGCGACACAGCTAGCGATCTAGATTCAGCACAAACCCGCCAAAGGAGTATAGGAGAAGCAGACTCAGATCCAAGCACGACTGGTCCAACAGAGAACCTGCGCCAAAAAAGCTTCAAAAATAACAAGCGAAGATGATTCAGAAGAGCCAGCTTAGTTGATTGGCTCTTTTTTATAGGTTAAAGATTTACATTCAATAGACTTTAAGATTTTAGCCCCTGTACTTTCGAGCTAAATTATCAGTTTAACAACGTAGTCTATGAAACTTAATGATCATAAAGAAAAGGAAGCTGAAAATATACCGACAAGTCCAACTTTATCAGTCATCTATTTGAACCTGGGGCATACCTCAGGATAGATGAGTATAGTAGTAAGGTCAGAAGTGAGTAAGAAGAAATGAACGACATAATATTTCCCTGTAAAAAATGTGGCAAAGAGTTCACGTCGTTAGAGTCCCTTGACAATACGGTTAGGGTTTCTGACAAAAATTCTGCAAATACAATTTCAGGCGCATCAGTTACAGGAAAAATTACAAGTCCATCATCTGGGATACTTAAGAAGCTTGA
>NZ_QURE01000114.1:0-10074 GCF_009898475.1 Nitrososphaera sp. AFS
GGGACTTGGTTTGGCTTGGTTTGCTACAGTATTTTCTAGAATAAAGGTAGTCGAAGTTCAATTAATCTAAATTAATATAAACTAAATTAAACTAAATTAAATTAAATTAAATAAAACTAAACTCTGACTTCAATTCCGTTACTTTTCAAATAATCTTTCACTCTGCCTACACTTGACTTTTCATAGTGAAAGATCGATGCTGCCAATGCGGCATCAACGTCGGTCTGTTTAAATACTTCCAGCATATGCTTTGGCTCGCCACATCCTCCAGATGCTATCACCGGGATACGGACAGCATCACAAATAGACTTCGTCAAGTTAATGTCGTATCCATTCTCTGTACCATCTGCGTCGATACTGGTGAGCAAGATCTCCCCAGCGCCTAAAGATTCTACCTTTCTAGCCCATTCAATTGCATCAATCCCAGTGCCTGTCTTTCCACCAAAGATTTTGACTTCGAACCAGTATTCTTGATCCGAATTTTCAGACCTGGCCTCGCGACCTCCTACATTTTTCTTGGCATCTATAGCCACTACCACGCACTGCCTGCCGAATATTGACATCAAATCTCTGATAAGCTCAGGATTCTTAACGGCTGCCGTGTTGATTGATACCTTGTCGGCACCACTGAGTAGTATTTCACGTGCATCTTCTAACATCCTTATACCTCCGCCTACAGTAAATGGAATATCTATAACCTTCGCTACATTACTAACAACGTTCCTCATTGTTTCTCTCCCCTGTTGTGATGCAGTAATATCAAGGAAAATTAACTCATCTGCGCCTTGTGATTTGTACTTTTGAGCGAATTCAACTGGATCACCTGCCTCTTTGACTTCTTCGAAATGAACTCCTTTTACTACTCTTCCATTGTCAACATCCAGACATGGAATTATTCGTTTGGCCAACGGCATACTATGAAATCGCCTTCACTCTTTCAACGTGAATTTTGCCCTCATAGAGTGCCTTGCCAAGTATTACTCCGCTACATCCAATATTTTTAACCCTGATGGCATCTTCGACACTTGAAACCCCTCCGCTCGCAATTATTTTTGCACTAGCGATGCTAGCCGCGGAAGATAATGTTGGAATATCTGGGCCTGACATCGTCCCGTCCCTCTCCACGCTAGTGAGTAAAAACTCTCTAACTCCCATGCTCATAAAAAGAGTCAGAGATTCAATAACTCCTGATCCTGTTGCCTCTTTCCACCCATCAACCATAACTATTCCATTACTTTGATCGAGCGAGATCACTACTCTATCTTGGTTTTTCCTAGCAATTTGCTTGATGGAACCAGGATTCTTGTAAGCCATCGTCCCAATCACCACTTTTGCTGCATTTTTACTAAAGAATTCCTTCGCTGCTGGAATGGTTCGTATACCCCCGGCTACTTCCACAGGAATATCGACCTCGTTTATTATTCTAGAAACGATCTCAGTATTATTTCGCCCAGTTTGTAAGGTGGCATCAAGGTCCACTACATGTAGCATATCTGCCCCAGCATTCTCCCATTTTTTTGCAATCTGCACAGGGTCATTGCCGTAGATCACTTTATTGTCCGGATTACCTCTTACCAACCTGACAACATTTCCTTCAAGCAAATCTATAGCTGGTATTACGAGCATTGAGTACACTCCTTTAGAAAATTTTTTATCATTATCCCTCCCACAGCGCCAGACTTTTCGGGGTGGAACTGAGTTCCGAAAAGATTTCCGTCCTCTACAAGCGCCGGGATCACGCTGCCGTATACAGAGTTTGCAGCGACTATATTTTTGTCCGTAGGCTTTACAAAATAAGAATGAACGAAATAGACCCATGAACCATTCGATACCCCACGCAAGAGCTTGCTGTCGCTGTTAGTTATGGATAAATTGTTCCAACCCATATGGGGAATTTTAACTTTTTTGGAAAGCATTACTACCTCTCCATCTAGAATTTTGAGGCCGTCTAGAGTACCCTCTTCACTCTTGTTAAATAGCATCTCCATCCCCAGGCAAATCCCTAGCATCGGAACACCTCCATTGATGGCATCTTCCATCGCTTGGAGCAATGATTCCTTAAACGGCTCAACGGATCTTATCGCTGGGTCGAAATTGCCCACCCCTGGAAGGACTACTCCTGTAAAACCTCCTAAATCATTAAGCTTTCGCAGTATCGAAACACTCTCGGCACCATTCCGCTCTAAAGCAGCTTTTAGGCTAAAAAGATTTCCTGCCCCGTAATCAAATATTGCAATATTATTGCGCTTCATTACTTACATCGCACCTTTGGTACTTGGGATCCCGTCTTTCCTTCTTTCATCGATGCTAGCTGCCATTCTGAACGCCACTGCGAAGGCTTTGATCGCCGCTTCAATTTTATGATGATCATTTTCTCCACTCTTCACTATAACGTGAGTACACGCGTTCAAGTTTTGAACCAATGATCCTACAAAGTGTTCTAGGTCTTCGCAGGGGATTCCCTCTACTGCGTCAGTTGTTAAATCTAGGTTCACTGTACAAAATTGGCGTTTTATTAAGTCTATAGTTACGCTTGCAATCGACTCATCCATAGGAATAACTGCATGACCAAACCTTCGGATGCGAGATCTGTCGCGAAGAGCGTTGTCTAAAGACTGAGAAAGGGCAATCGAAATATCTTCCACAAGGTGGTGTAAAATCCCGTCATTTGAATTCGCTATCAATGTAATATCAACCATACTATGTTTTGCAATAGCCACAATGAGGTGATCTATAAATGGAAGCCCGGTGTTTATGCTTGCATCACCCCATCCATCGATATTTGTTTGGACTGACACATGTGTCTCCTTGGTGGACCGGTCGACATTAGAAACTCTAGGTGTGATACTGTATACGTAATCTCCCAATAATATTACTTCTTTAATGATATATTATTTAACATATTTGGTAGATCATTGATATCTTGAATAACAAAGTCAGCTCCATTGTTCGCCAAGTGCACTTTAGTTTCGAGTGGTTTAGAGCTGTATCCATAAATTCCACAGAATGCAATCCTAAGATTGGTCTTTTTTTCGGCTCTTCTAACCATTATCAAGTCCTCAGAGGCATCACCTACATAGAGGGCAGTTCTGGCGCTCATGTTTTTCATGGCCTTGATTATGGCGTAGGGATTTGGTTTTGCAAATTCCCTTGGTTCATCTTCTAGGAAAACTGAGCAATTTGGCTTTAGATAACCAAATATTGATTTAAGTGAAAATTCTGCAGCTAATTTGCTCCGTCCAGAAACAACCGCAAGATTACCTTTAAACCTCCTTGCCAAACTGTTTGCAGTGGCTTTAGTTATTATCAATTTGTCGTTTTCTATCAATGGCTTGCCTGAATAGTATATTGGGTCAAAATTGTGCAATTTCTTAAAGAGATTTGGTCCATAGAATAGCTCATCAAATATTGTAGCAAGAACACTCTTTCCTGGTGGAGCGGGATAACCCAACCTTCTTTTGAGATTTTTTATGCGAGTGGTTGAAGTTAACGTAGCTAAATATTTTTCAACAGAAGCAATGCCTTCTTCATTTGAGTTTGAGGCTACTTGAAATAAGAAGTTTCTAGCATCAGGAATTCGTTTGTGAGGTTCAGCTAACTCTGCTAGACATATTGCATAAGATGTATCGACATCATTATTGAAGCCTCCTGTCTGTCTGAACTTGAGAATTATTTTGTCTGTCACCAAATCTGTTCGTCTACGATTGGTTAGTGTCCTTCCGTCAGAGTTAAAGTTCTTCAGAATAAACTTAACACTTCTCTTGATGGCAGCGTTATAAGATTTCCTAATGTCCACTAGGCAGCCATCAACATCAAAAAGAGCGCAATCGAAATCCTTCAATTAATTCAGCTATCTTAGACTAAACTAAACCCAATTCTAGTTCAATTTCTGCTTCTATTACTCCTTTCCTTCTTATCATTCTTTCAATTATAACAACCAACAGCCTTGTAAATCGAATTTAGAAATTTATCGTTCATCTCGCTGGTTCCTATAGTAACTCTCAAGCAGCCTCTAAGTCCATTAACGTTTCCAAACGCTTTTACTACTACCCTGTCATCTTTTAAAGTGTTTAAAATCCTTCCGTAATTATCCTCAGATGCAAGAAAAACAAAGTTTGCATCAGATTTGAATACTGTTATGCCTGTCAATTTAATGAGTGCGCCAGAAACTCTCTCTCGCTCCCTCTTTACTAGTTCGACAGTCTGTCTTAAGTAAGCCTTATCAGAAAGTGCATAGGTCGCAACTGCGAGCGAAAAACTATTGATAGGATAAGGAGATTGGATGGATGTTCTGAACACATTTGCAAACCTTTCATTTGCTATCAAGTATCCCACCCTAGCTCCTGCTAATCCACACGCAGAGTCCGCAATATTATCAAGTTATCATAGTTTGCAATCTGTTTTGCAAGACTGTAATTTCCGAATTCAACATATGCTTCATCAATCAAAACCAGCTTTTCTTTTAGCTGCTCTATGATTTTCAGAATTTGGGTCTCAGGAAACTGGTTGCCGGTGGGATTGTTTGGAGAGCAAATATACACTATGTCTGACTGTGCTGCATGCTTGAGAAACTCTACTTCAGGTAGCCCATTGTCTCTGTTTAGGGGCACTTTGTTTAGCTTTATACCGTGTAACTCACAACGATTTATAAAATAGGAAAAGGTCGGAGTGAAAACAGTTGCCTCCTGGCCTTTTCCGAAGATAGAGAGGAGCAATTCAATTATTTGATCAGAGCCATTACCAACTCCTAGATATCTTGCGTCTATACCGGTGTAAGAGGAAAGTTGTGAATAGAATTCTTCATATTGTTCCAATGGATACTCACGGAGATCAGTATGTGTCACTGCACGTGATGCCATTTTCATAATATATTGACTGTCAAGAGCGAAATTTTCATTTGAATCGAGTTTTATTGACTGCTCAACTTTCTCAGGTTTAAGATAAGAGTCTAGCTTTGAAATTCTATCCAACTTGCTAGACAGCCAATTAATCATTTGGTCATCAACCGTTCCTGTACTGCTTTGAAATGATTGAATAGTCCCTCTGCTGTGGTGATTTGGTCAATATAAGGCCGCACTTTTAATAACCCTTTTTTGGTTCCTTCTACTGTAGTGGTAAGTTTTAAAAAATCAAGGACTGAAAGTGACCCTCTGGTTTTTCCAAAGCCGCTCGTAGGCAAAATGTGGTTAGAGCCGAAACAATAATCGCTTGCTGATGAAGGAGAATATTCTCCTACCAAAGTGAGACCAGCCGATCTTATCTTTTTCGAAATCTGTCGGGCATTCTTACACATCAACTGTAAGTGCTCCGGAGCAAGTTCATTTACAAAATCTATCGCAGTGTCCTGTCGTTTGCAAATAGCGATAAATCCATTTGCTTTTAGGCTTTCACAAATAATATCGGAACGAGGTATTGAATCATCCTTTAAAATATTTTTTACTTCCAATGAAACACGACT
Source organism: Nitrososphaera sp. AFS (assembly GCF_009898475.1). Taxonomy (GTDB): domain Archaea; phylum Thermoproteota; class Nitrososphaeria; order Nitrososphaerales; family Nitrososphaeraceae; genus Nitrosopolaris. The sequence continues at coordinate 5,459 of NZ_QURE01000114.1, forward strand.
AGCCAGATCAGTGGAATCAGTCACTACACCACAGAAAGTATCATTACTGTGCTCAGCTTGTGAAATTAAATCCAGAGCAATCAATCTCGAATTTGACTTTGAATCCGCATAAATTAACAACTCTGTGGGCCCTGCCATCATGTCTATTGAGACTTCTCTAGAAACAAAAAACTTTGCCGCAGTGACAAAAATTCCCCCAGGCCCGACAATTTTGCTAACCTTCCTTATAGATGATGTTCCCTTTGCAAGGGCCGCAATCCCCTGTACTCCACCAACCTTGTAGAATTCGCTTACCCCGCAAATCTTGGCAGCTGCTAGTGTAAGGGGGTCAATCGTCCCATCTCTCTGCGGAGGAGATATGGCAACTATTCTCTTTACACCAGCAACTCTTGCTGGAACCATGCACATTAGTACAGTGCTAATATAGCGAGCTTTGCCGCCAGGAATGTAGCACCCCACGCTGGGAATTGCCTGAAACGAGCGTTGAACTTTTATTCCTTCCGAGGACACGGTGACGTTGGCAAGCTTATTCTTAATTGACGTCTCACATTTGGTCAAAAGTACTTTCACAGCTTTGATTGCTTGCAGTTGTTTCTTTGTAATCATGTTAAAGGCTTGCCTAAACTCCTCATCAGTAACCCTGAAGGTATCTAACGAAACTGCATCAAACCTTTCAGTATAATCTCTAATCGCATTATCTCCATTATCCTCCACTTCTTTGACGATTGACCCCACCCTCTGAATCATTTGATCTAAGATGCTCGAACTGGTTGTACGCAATCTTGCGACGTCTTTTTGAACGTCAGTGACCATAAACGTCTTTATCACGCGTGCTCATCTAGGTTTATTTCATCTAATGGTAGAATTTGTCTTGGCTCCAATACAACTAGTCCCTGGGCAATTTTTCTCATAGCGGGCACAAGTTTTATGAATTCATTCTTATCAATGATCGTGTTAACACTGTACCACCCTTGTTCACTCAACTGGCTGACCGTAGGTTTTTTAAGTGCAGGCATGCGTTCCAATAATCGATCCAGGTTCTCTTTCTTTACATTGACAAAAATGTGAAGTTTCTTTCTGCCCTCGACGACTCCTCTGAGTAAGGCGATCATATCGGCAATTTTCTCTCTCTTTTTTGTGTTCTTCAATGAGGATCTGTTAGCCACTAATACTGCGGAGGATTCCATCACCCAATCAATTATCTTAAGATTATTCTGCCCCAAGGTAGTGCCTGTCTCTGTAATATCAAATATAGCATCGACATCTTCTGGTGGTTTTGCCTCGGTAGCGCCAAATGACAGAAATATCTCCACTCTATTATTCTCTCCAACCCTGAGCCATGGGGTGATGATCATTGGATCTACATTTCCAAAGTTTTTTTGATAGGCAGGATTAGATTTGATGTGTGCGGCTGTAGTAGTTAGATACTCTGATGATATCCTAAGTGTTTTGTTTTTGGATGCAAATTCCTCAATCAGGTCAGACAGGTTGTTTGTCGCAAATGATTCTGGAACGGCTATTACTTGCTTCACCTTGCCATACTCTAAGTCCATTAGAGTAGCTATGTCTGCTTTGGCTTCCCTAACCCAATCCTTTCCTGTGATTCCAACGTCGTAAAATCCCTCCTGGACATACGTGGGTATCTCTTGTGGCCGCAAAATTTTGACTTCGATCTCGGGATCGCTTAACATCACTCGATAAGTGCGACCACGACCACGTATGCTCTGCCATGCCTGCTCTAGGAACTTAAACGTGGCTTCTTCAATACTGCCCTTGGGAATAGCAAATTTTACTGTAGCCATATTAGAGCCAACTCAACTCAACTCTACTCAATCCATTCATTTGCAAACCCTTGACGGGTATATATTTACTTATTATTGTGGTTGCTGCTGCTGTTGCTGTTGTTGGTTGGTTGATCCTTTAGACATCAGTGTAACGAGTTCTTTGGCTCTCAGTAAAGTTACGTTGTTTTCGTTGGCAATCCTAGTGGCTACGGCCTTGATTAGCTCTCCTTTAGCCCCCGCCATTACAGCCATATTTCTGGCGTGGAGTCTCATATGCCCAGCCTGAATTCCCTGTGTCACTAGAGCTTTCATTGCAGCCAAATTTTGAGCAAGACCAACTGAAGCTATAACTGAAGCAAGCTCCTTTGCTGTTTTAACTCCAACAAGTTTTAAACCCAATTTAGTAGTAGGATGAACTGACACGATCCCTCCAATTGTGCCTACAGCCAATGGTACCTCTAATTCACCGATTAGATCATTATTTTCTGATTTGAACCATCTGGACAATGACCTATATTGCCCGTCTCTTGCTGCATATGCATGTGCAGCTGCTTCAATTGCCCGAAAATCTTGACCAGTTGCTATGGCAACCGCATCTATACCATTCATTATACCCTTATTGTGAGTGACGGCCCGATAAGGATCAGAATGGGCAAAAGCATAAGCATACAAGATTCGGTCTACAATAGACTGCCCTCCCAAATTCTCTCTCCCAAATAAGGCTGTGCACCTAACTATTCGCCTTGTAGAGTAGTTTGAAAGTATCCTAAGAACAGCCTTTCCGCCTGTAAGTGATTCAAGTATAGGTGCAATCGTCTCACACATTTTATTTATCGTATTAGCACCCATTGAATCCTTGGTGTCCACAAAAATCTCAACAATGAGCATCTTTCCCATTTGGTTCTGACTTTCGTCTCGAATTATCCTGGTCTGAAGATCTGTTGCAACTACTGACCTGCTATCTGAATTTGCAGATTTAAGGAGCTCTTCTTTGTTATGTAAAATTCTTTCTACTATGTGGTTGTCGAGATCAGGTATTGACACAAGTTGCACTTGACCTATCATAAGTGCGTCACCAATGAAAGTAGAAAACCCACCATTGATTGACGCTATTTTTGCTGCGTTACTTGCAGCAGCAATCACGGATGGTTCCTCATGTATTTTTTACCATTTATTATGAAATTAGTCGCGATTCCTAGAGGTAGAGAAAGTGTTCCAATCGCATTTTCTATCATCTGATCTGCATTTTCAAAACTGTATTCAGGGTTAACAATATCCCCGATATCTTTCTCTGTGAGGCTAGTTTGGTCTCTTAAATGTCCTAGACGCTCAGTTCGATCCATGTCACGGAACTTTTTATCCTTATTTTTATTTCCATTTTGATTTTTATTCAGATGCACGTCTGCCTGCTCACCTAAGTACCTACCACCGTCGACCACTGACTCAATAATTAGTTACGGGATATCCTTAATATTTTGTCTCCCAATGTAAATACAATAATAACCACCTTTACATTAAGTCAAGTCACCAAAGTCTGGTGTCAAACCCCTGGTACCGTTCTCCTTCATAATGCGCAGAATGGAGAATTTTAGGTACTGACAATCAAACAATGTACAGACTGGGCATTGTTACTTGACTGTCGCGAGAAAGATACTCTGCTTCCTCAACTATTCATCTGCAGTGTAGACACCCGCTTCACCGTAGTCTTACTCTGAAAAAGTTTAAGAACGACAAATTGCATACGCGTAATGTCATAAGCAAGCTCTTTACGAAACAGAATTCTCTTGTTTAAACACTAGATAAAATCGGTTAGGTATATTCGCTATCATTTTGGATGACAATTTGATTAAAATTGATAGGCACGGAGCATGCCAGAATGTGGATAACGATTAAGTTAAATGAAGTTGCGGCCGCGAAGATTTTATTCATTCTTAGTTTGCATAACCACATTCATACATACATACATGCATACATGCATACATGCATAAACGTATACATACTTCATCCCCCATATTTCAAAAAGCTGACTGTATATTCACAGAAACACTGACTCCTCTCGGATATAGCTGCCATAGATGAAATAAGCAATGTGACAGGAAGTGCTCTGGGGTTTTAAAAAGAGGGAAGGTTTTTTAGTGCAATCCAGAGCATCTTTTGCTATATTCTCATGAAAGTTTCAGATATCATGGCTGAAAAAGTCCTTTCGATGGGATTAGAAGATACGGTATCAAAGGCCCTGAAGGATATGTATGATAATAATATCAATCAACTACCGGTGACTGACCCGGGAGGAAAGTACGTTGGTATGATCTTTGCAAAAGAATTTCTGAACCTTAATGCACAGCCTTCATCGAAACTAAAGCATTTCACCAAAAAGACACCAGTGTTAAGCCCAAACGACACAGTTGAAAAATGTACTCAGTTGATTGTAACTACCGGTAATAGGGCATTACCCGTAGTCGAAAATGCAAGTTTAGTTGGTATTGTCAGTGAAACTGACGTGGCTTTAACTGCCAACTTTGGGCACGCAACAGTAGATGAGGTAATGTCTGGAGCAATTGTTATTGAGGAGGGTTCCACACTCGCTAATGCTCTGAGTAAGATGCGTAGGTATAATATTTCAAGATTGCCAATCATCAAGACGAATGGTCTCTTGGCAGGAATTATAAACGCACTGGAAATTGCTAGAATACTCTCCGCTCCTCGGGAGAGAATGGGCAAGGCATCACGCGGGGTCAGTTCGACTACCCATCCTCGCGACACTATAGTAAGAGAGATTATGAGAAGAGCAGAGTCGGTAGAGAGAGGTACTTCATTAAATGCGCTAATTGA
>NZ_QURE01000114.1:10090-12674 GCF_009898475.1 Nitrososphaera sp. AFS
GTGGTAGGGGACAAAAGACCGATTGGCATTGTTACTCCTAGAGACGCTCTAGAAATGACACTCCCTAAAAGCAGAAATCCAAGTATCCACGTTGCACATATTGAAGGCGATGCTCGCAGTACCATCGAGGAACACTTGTCAAGGTTTTTGAAGAAAATTCAGGGAAAACTCGAGAATGTTCAGTCAGTGATCGTCTATGCGGATAAGCACAAGTCAAGGAAATATTCTGTAAGAGCTAGATTAATTACTGCTAAGGGCGTTATTGATGCGCAAGCTGTTGGCTATGATCCATTAAGCGCAGTTAAGGAACTAATATCAAAGCTTGACCGGCGTATAAGATCCGAACACAGCCAAAAAGTAAGAGAAAAACATCAGCCGAGAGGCTCGGACAAAAGCTTTGCAGAAGCAATGGAATAAGTGGCGCAGATGAGGAGATTTGAACTCCTGATCGCCCGAGGGCGAATCGGCTAGCTTTCAGCCCTATTACATACAAAAAATAATAGTCTAACTCAAGGCCGACGCATTTTTGTGTTCCCGGAGCCATTTGGCCACTTTCGAGAAGACCACTCTGCCACATCTGCCCACATGTAGTTGATTGGGTGGCATTACTTATTATTATGTGTTAAGCTGTGTTATCATTTCCTTGACTAGCCGTATAAGAATCCCAACTTTGACTTCTAATTGGCCTTCAGATAACCCTAAATATATTAAATTGTCCTAATTCATAATCTATGGCTGAAACAGTCGAGCTCGAGAACTTTGACGTCAATTTTTCATTTCGGTGTCCAAAATGCGAATACTTGAACGAGGAAATTACTGCTAACGAACTTACCAGTGGCAATGCTGTTTGTGGAATGTGCGAAACTCTGTTTAAGATGGAAGGATTAGATTCGGTTAAAATAATAGCTACTCTGGAGTAGATTAAAGGCTTATACAAACGAGCCGATTGAAAAGGGTCGTAACAACTGATTTCAAAACACCCTTCGTTGCGCCCATCCTGGACGCAAGGTTTCCTGTTACGGGTTGCTGCTGCAGCTAGTTAATACCAGATGATGTGCCTCAGAATGTCTCAGAATGTTAAAATATTAACTTTGAGCTAAACAAAGGATGGTATTACCTAGTAGAGGCGTAGTTCAAGGATCTGCAAGGGCTCCACACAGGGCCATGTATAAGGCAATGGGCCTCACAGACGAAGATCTCCAAAAGCCCATCGTTGGTGTATCTTCGACTTGTAATGAAGCTACTCCGTGTAATATTCATTTATGTAAGCTAGCCCAAAGTGCAAAGCAAGGAGTCAAGAGTGCTGGCTGTACTCCTAGGGAATTCACGGCTATTGCAGTCTCAGATGGAATTGCGATGGGCCATGAAGGAATGAAAGCATCGCTTGTAAGCAGAGAGATTATAGCTGATTCAATAGAAGTAATGATGAGAGCCCATCAATATGACGCAATTGTTGGTATTTCAGGATGTGATAAAAGCTTACCGGGGTCTTTAATGGGCATGGCCAGGCTGAATCTACCAGCAATCTTTGTCTATGGTGGTACGATCTTACCGGGGGATTGGAACGGAAAGTCAGTTACCATACAGGATGTCTATGAGGCAGTGGGTATGGTCGAGGCCGGTAAAATGACCAGTGCTCAGCTTCTCAGTTTAGAAAACGTAGCTTGCCCATCAGCAGGATCTTGCGCAGGAATGTATACAGCCAACACCATGGCCTCAATAAGTGAAGCAATAGGTATGGCCCTGCCTGGAAGTGCATCAGCCCCAGCTGAGAGTGATAGAAGATCTGAGATATGCTACAATACAGGCAAGGCTATTTTCGAATTAATTGAAAATAACATCCGTCCCAAAGATATCTTAACTTTTGAGGCTTTTGAGAATGCTATTGCGATGGCCAATGCTATAGGCGGATCGACAAATTCAGTTCTACATTTGTTGGCCCTTTCAAGAGAAGTAGGAGTCAAACTCAAAATACAGGATTTCGAAAGGATTAGAATGCAAACGCCTCATATCGCGGATATGCGACCTGGCGGATCATACGTAATGTTGGATTTAGACAAGATTGGTGGCATACCTATAATCTTAAAGAGTTTGTTAAAGAAGGGTTTGCTCAATGGAGATGTCATGACCGTTACATGCAAGACCATGAAACAAAATCTTGAATCAATCAAATTTCAATTCCCTTCTGACGGGCAGGAGCAGTCGTCATATTATAATGGCTACTATTCAAAGCAGAGTATAGTAAAACCTATAGAAAAACCGATTCATGATGTTGGTACCCTGACAATCCTCAAGGGCTCACTTGCTCCTGAAGGTGCTGTTATTAAGATAGCCGGACTGACGTCCAGCAAATTTGTTGGTAGAGCTCGAGTTTTCGGAGCTGAAGAAGACGCCTTTGAGGCCATATCCAAAAGTAAAATTGTCGAAGGCGATTTTGTCGTGATAAGGTATGAGGGGCCCAAGGGCGGTCCTGGTATGAGAGAAATGCTGGCTGTTACTGCTGCACTTGTAGGTCAGGGGCTTGGAGAAAAAGTGGCCATGGTTACTGATGGCAGATTTTCAGGTGCAACTAGAGGGTTCATGG
>NZ_QURE01000019.1 GCF_009898475.1 Nitrososphaera sp. AFS
ACAAAGGGAACATGCTGGTATAAAGAGGCTAACACCAATGATTGGAATTTTTCTACAAACATTCAAAGATGCCATATCGGAAAGAAAACCAAGCAGAAAACTGTAACCTATGTCTGTATCTAGAATTATTACCCATCTCTGCAAGTACTACAATTAATAATGTTGAAATTAATATTTCACGACTTAAATCTATAAAATTCTCGATTTAGATATACTACTCAAATTGGAAAATATACCGCTCTTGTACTTTTCAAATGCAGGTGAATTAAGCTCTGGGCTATTGTGTGAGATCTACTATACTTTTCCTGATAATTGATTTAGCTTTGGGTGAAATATTGTATTGTTCCAGGACCTTCGAAGGCTCCTTAACCAACTGGTTTCTAAATTCTGGCTCGCTAGCTGCTCTGAGCAAAATGTCACTAATCATCTCAGCGTCCTTTTGTCTTGGGTCCAATTACTCCACGGTTGCAAAATTCTTGTATATATTCCTAATGCATCATTCGTAAGCTTGATATGAACTTGTTGACCGCTTTCGAACATGAAATATGAACCTGCAAAGTAGAAAGAAATTGGGTACGGATGGAAGTCCTAGGGCAGTAAGTGCTCAGCAAACATTAAGAGTCGCTAACTTGACTTGCAAACAAATTGGAGTAACTCGCCTTGCGGACATTACACACATGGACAAATTAAATATTCCTAACTATTCTGCTGTTTTACCCGGAACAGAAGATTACATCTGGGTCTATAGTGGCAAGGGTCAAACAAAAGTACATGCTCAAGTAAGTGCACTAATGGAAAGTATTGAAAGGTACTCTTCTCTTCCTAGCAGTTCCCAGAGGAGATTCATCCAAGGAAGTTACGATCAGCTCTCCAAAGAACACACTGTCCTTCATCCAGAAGAGGTTGTAGAACCGTTCAATTTTCAATACAAAGATTACATGTCTATGGATTTTCTTTCCGGTTTTGAGATGTTAAGCGAAGGTATCATTTTAGTACCTGCTGCATTAGCTCTTTTTAGATACTCTCCAAAGCCTCCCGCGTTAAATCCCTTTGCATTTTATCATACAAATGGCCTTGCCTCTGGCAACGTCTTAGAGGAGGCCATATGTCACTCATTGTGTGAGGTCATAGAGCGCGATGCTGTGAGTTTGGCGCAACTCCGAGCTAGCGCCTTACCTTTTCACTCTATTCAGCACATATCGAACGCACTTAGATCTCAGGGTTATCCCGTGACTTCCATACCTCCAGATCTGTTTAGGGATGATGCAAGTATATTTTCTGACATCGATATTTACGACTTAGATTTTCAGCCCCTAAAAGTAATGATTAGGAAATTTGAAGAAGCTGGAATTCCCTTGATAATAAAGAATATAACTTCAGATATTGGCATTCCAACTTTCAACGCCTCAAGTGTTGAGTGGTTATCCCATGACTACGGCTACTTGGTTGAAGGCCATGGTACTCATCCTGACTCGAGAATTGCCTTATTACGAGCTATCACTGAAGTTTCTCAAACTAGAGCCGCCAATATTCAAGGTGCCAGGGACGACTTGCGTAAGATAAAATACGGACAAGAAAATTCCGATGACAAAAGAGCATGGCAATTTACACCCTCTAAGAGAAAGAGCAGATTCTCAGACATCAGATCGTATTTAAATGAAGACATCCTAGATGACATAAAGCTTCTTTTGAATTGTCTAAAAAAAGTAGGATTAACTAAAGTTATTATTGTAGACTTGACAATCGCGGAAATAGGAATACCTGTCGTCCGAGCTATTGTACCAGGGCTTGAGACTTTTAAATTCACAAAATCAGTCATTGGTTTGAGAGCAAAGAGGTACTTAAATGAATAAGCCAATTATTTTTGTGGGTCCCAGCCTCGACGTACAAAAGGCTAGGAAGATATTTGATGCAGATTATCGCCCCCCTGCCAAGAAAGGGGATCTGATAGGGCTGCTATCCGAATCAAAAGATGCTGATTCAATGATTGTGGGTCTAATCGATGGCTTATTTCTGCAAGATTATCCCCCTACCCCCATAGAAGTTTATCAATTAGTGAGAAAAAGAAATACCCTTGTTTTAGGGGCAGCAAGCATCGGAGCTCTGAGAGCTGTAGAACTGGAAAGATTTGGTATGATTGGCATCGGGAAGATTTTTGAATTGTTTAAACTGAGAAAATTCACAGCAGATGACGAAGTTGCAGTTACATTCAACGAAGAAACTCAACATCTTCAGTCCGAAGCAATGATTGACATTAGATACAATCTTCTTATCGCGTTTAAGAAAGGGGTAATCGATGAAAATGCTCGAAGAACCACAGCCAAAGTAGCAAAAAGTATGTACTTCCCTGATCGGAACTATGCGGATATTATAAATGAAACACAAAGGCGATTCCCTCATCTTTCAGCATCCATGAATTTTTTGCAATCTTTTATAGCTAAGAACAGGAGAAGTTTAAAGGAAAAGGACGCAGTAAGGCTAATCACACACGCAAAAATGAAATACGAAAGCAAATCCACCGTTTAATAGCAAGACAAGTTGAAGAGTTTAGATAAGCACACCTTTGCCCTCATTTACTAGAGTCTAAAAGATTATCTTTCATCGTGACAAGTTGACGTACCCATTGATGCCTACTATTAACCAACAGAGTGAAGTCATTGCGATTGTCTCTTCCAAGATAATCGCGCGAGGTTGAAAACTATGAAAACACGACAAGAACACCCATCAAAATCAATCTACCTGCTGCTTAATGGAAATCTGTAGGAACTCTGACATTCACGTCACCAACAGAAGAAAAGAATTGAAGATTATTAAAAGCTTGAGTTGATAAACATATCCAGGCTCTTCAATTGCAGTTATGTATACAAACCCAGCTTCATAACAAAAGACTGTAGAGATAATGGCAAGTCTTCTCACTGGTGAAATAATCCTGAATGGCTAGAGACTTCAATGTTAAACTCGAACCATTGGATTTCCGTCAAAATTTGAACAAAGATTGCTTTTCACAATAATGTGAACGTATAGCCTCTCACCAAGAACTTGCACAATTTTCATATAAGATAGCGTTGTTCTTGTTTTATGTCTTACGATTCTTACCAATGGTATCTTATGCCACATGCCTAACCATAACTAAGAAGACAATCAAAGAAAGAAGATTATAGAACAGAAATGGATTGAAAAAGGGAGTTATCAAGCCTCACATTAGTATAGATACTAAATTCAATATCATTCAGTATTACTAAAGGTGATGCTTGTTCATGATTTAAGATATTTGTCTTATTACAAGAGAGATATCTAAAGTAATATGTTATTGACAAGGTGTCCGCTGATAAGGCTGTTTTTTCATCGTTAAAAAGAGTGATAACCTCAAAACATAAAAGTTAGAGTGGGATTGAAAGTTATGCTTTATAATAAATTCGTATTTTTGTAAACCACACTAGATAGTAATGATAGCGTACATAAGGATTGAATTAATCTATGAACTAGTTCTCGGTATCAAACTTGCAATTTGAATAGCCATCAGTCCTTATCCGATCCAGTAACAGAAAGCTGAGTCCATAGTATCAATGGTGATTGACTTAATATTTTATGTCATCTTAAGGATTTGATATTTTGAGTAGCCAACGATTCCATAAAGGTTAGTATCGCTAGTAAGACTATGAATAAAAAATTCTCTGAGCGATTTAAATTCCTAGAAATTCCAAGAATTCAATAATTAATGAGCTAGCCAAATAGGGCAGATAGCCCCTCCAATGCCTCTTCCTCTTTCTTTTCCTCTTTCTTTTCCTCTTCAACCTTAGTTTCAGTTGAAGGTGTAGCCGAGGCTGGACTCGCGATACTAGGGGCAGCCACTGGTGCGCTCTTCAGAGCTTCCTCGATATTCACCTCGCTCAGTGCAGCAACAAGGGCTTTGACCTTCACTTCATTCGGAGTGGCACCTGCAGACTTAATTATATTCGTGATATTATCCTCCGTAATGTCCTGTTTTAACTTGTGTAATAGCAAGGCGGCATATACGTACTCCATTGGAGTAATTTCTGTTTATTACCATAATATAAAACTTACAATATGTTGGTGCTACGAACGACAGTATAAAGGTGATCCTTTAGATCTTTTTCATATAGAGAATTCATTTTTTCTAGTAAAATCGTTCTAGCATCGTGTCGCTCTTGCTCCGTACCAGCCCTTAAGACATCCGCAAACATATCTGGCAAGTGTTCCCTGATCCACCCATCTAACACATAGTAGCGCTTTTCATTTATCCACGTTGCCTTGCTTATGTCTTGATCAAGTTCCCCATTAAAATATCCGGCTTCGACCCTGTCGATCAGCATGAAAATACAATTATTCGGATTAGGATTTTGAAGGACTTCTTTTGGTCTACCTAATGCGTATCCAGACTCGACCCGCTGGATTAGACCCGTAGGGCGTATGTAGGTACCCTGTACTTGAAGCTTTTTCCCATTGACAGCCTGAACCCTCCCTATTACCAATCTAGTATATTTATCGTCTTTGTCCACAACGAAAACATAGTCACCAGGCTTTATTCTGCCTCTGCCGAACATCTACCAGATCAGCTGTAGTAAATTATATAATTTTTCCGATCTTTTTTAAACATCCAATTATCATCATGACAATATATCTACAATTAAACTTAATGGGCTCTTTAGAAATTACATTTATTAATGTATGCTCGTCAGTTATAGAAAGAATAAGACTTGCAGAGATTTGATGAGTTAGATATGAGGATATTATCAGAGCTTACCAAAGACGCAAGTATTTCAGTTCCTCAGCTTAGCAAAAAACTCAGCGTCAATGCTTCTGTATTATATAGTAGAATAAAACGCCTGTCTAAGCGCAATCTTATTCAGAAATTCACCGTAATAGTTAATGAGGGGATGCTTGGCTTTAACGTGAAAGCGACGGTCGGGATCAATAGGGATCCTAAGCTCAAGGATCCAATACACTCTGAACTTTTGAAGATTCCTGAAGTACGATCTTTGTCAGAGGTCACCGGTCGCTTCGATATGATTGTTACTGTCAACGCACGTACTTTGGAGGAATTGCATAACGTAGTGATAGGTCTCATTGGGAAGGTTGAAGGGATTCAAAATACTGAGACATTCGTGGAAATGCAGACAACCGAAAAAGAGCCCGTTTATGCAGTTCAGCGATCCCTCTCTAGATAAATTGAAGTCATTACATCGAAAAAATGTGTAAAAGGCTTACAGTAGGTTCAAATATGACGTTAAACCAGATTACATGACTATTTTTGGCAATGGTGCAGCGGAAGGTTGTTGAGATGATTCAGACAATGAAATTGGCGAAGAAGACAAGCAAGGACGACTACTTCACTCACTTACGTCTGGTCTTACTTGGCATGGCCGCTGTGGGAGGTATTGCCTTTGTAATAAAACTAATAGCAGAATTTATTACATTCGGAGGAGGCACAAATACCGGACACTAATATGTGCCCATCGGCTACTTAACACTGGCTTGTCTGGTGGGTCCTACTCGTCTAGGTGCGATACCCTAGACCCGCCATATTTGGAGCTTTGTATCGTAGCATCAATATCATTAGTCAGGCATCAATGATTAAAATTGACTTCTGGAATGCCGTGATAGATGGTATTTAAAGTATATTTGTTCGTGAGAATATTTAATATGGGTTCTTTAACATCGATAGTCGAATGGCTGGAATAGGACGTGATTTATCAATAGCTACACTAGGATCCCATTGTTCTCTTCAAGTACTGAAGGGGGCTAAGGATGAAGGATTCAAAACATTACTCCTGTGTGAAAAAAAAAGAGTCGAGTTATATAAGAGATTTAAATTTATTGATGAAATTTTTGTAGTAAATAGCTTTAGCGAACTATTGGATAACTCTTGTCAAGAGAGGCTTGTGCAGTCCAATACAATAATCATTCCCCACGGTACCTTCATCGCTTATTTGAGCAGCGAGCAGATCGAGCAGCTATCTATTCCAGTGTTCGGCAACAAATGGATTTTCAGGTGGGAGGCAGACAGAGAGTTAAAACAGAAGCTAATGGAAGCAGCTGGCTTGGTCGTACCAAGGTCAATAGGCTCTAAAAACGAGATACATGGATTATCCATAGTAAAATTACACGGTGCAGCAGGAGGGAGAGGATATTTTTTGGCGTGGGACAAAAAGAGCTTCGACGATGGAGTCGAAAAATTGATCAAACATAAGGCAATAAAAAGCGAAAATGAATTATATATACAGGAGTATGCCAGCGGTGTGCCGGTTTACCTTCAGTTCTTTTTTTCCGCAATTTCCAAAGAAATTGAATTACTAGGCATAGATAGAAGATACGAATCAGATGTTGATGGAATCGGGAGGATACCTGCAAGGGAGCAGTTAGCATTACAACAAGAACCTTCGTATAATGTCGTAGGAAACATCCCCTTAGTCTTAAGGGAGTCTTTACTACCTGAGGTATTCTCGATGGGGGAAAAATTCACTAAAGCTGCCGCAAGTCTGGTGCCACCTGGAATGACAGGTCCATTTTGTATAGAAGGTGTTTACGATAGTCAAGGAAGCTTTATTACATTTGAATTTTCGGCAAGGATTGTAGCAGGAACGAATCTGTATCCTGAAGGATCTCCATATTCTTGTTTGATATTTGATGAGCCGATGAGTATGGGAAGGAGAATTGCCCGGGAGATAAAAATTGCCTGTGAGCAAAACGCATTGGACAAGGTATTAACTTAGTATGGTGTGACGTCATCCAATCTGTTCTTTAAATTCATGTTTAATCAAGGAGGATCAGATAGGATTCTACTCATCCGCCAGTCATTTTGCTAAATTTATTAGTTCGATTAGTTATCGAAACATAGTCGATATTCGCTAGAGCAATTTTAGCTGATTCACGTACTTCTTCACTTTTGTCCTCTAATGCTTCATTCAGCGCTTCCCTCCCTTCTTCAGAACCTATTACGCCTAAAGCAATAGCAGCTTCATGTCTAACGAAGAAACTTTGATCAGACTTTACTGCACTCGAAAGAGCGCTGATCGCACCGCTAAAACCAAGCTGTCCCAATGAAAAAGCTGCCTCATGTCTAACTAATGGATCGAGGTCATTTTTCAGGACCTTGGTAATATGTTCAATGGAATTTTCGCCAGCTATTTCGGCGAGAATACAAATTGCCCTTGTTCTGACCACTTTGTCATCATTAGTAAGTAAATTCAAAAAATAATTCGAATCACGAAGATTGAATTGTCTTTCCATTTCTTGTAATATATGCATCCTTCCCGATTCTCCTTGGTTGCGTTGATTATGAAACACTTCGCCCATGACCCCTGATTGTCTCAGGATCGGCTTAAATGTTTCCGATACTGCAACTTAATAGAAAGTTCTTGTTTGGCAAATCACGACCATGTACAATCCATGCTGGACTAAGTTAGAATATTAGTAATTTCTATGTAATATCAATTTGGCTGTATAGAATTACAATTCATTCGCAGGCACTGCGTAGAAGCTAACTATTCTAATAACCAGATTCCTGGATGCAAATTTAATTTAGGACTTGTTTCTTGCAATGCTTCTGCAAATGGTAGTAACTGACTATTCGATGGAAAAGAGCTTAAAATAAACTACACAGAAGCTACGGATGCCATCTACAGACTTAATTAAATGGAACGTCGAGCAGCAAATAAATGTCATCTTTAACCAATATCTAAATCAACGATGATTTCTGTGAAATTCACCACTCATCATTCGAGCCTTGCAAACAAATCTTCATATTTGACTGTAGTAGCGGCAATGATCAACCAGTACGCAAGAACGCATATAATAAATATAGTATAAAATGGCTGCTGAGGTAACATAACCGTTTATCGATAAAACGATATCAAAAAATGGATAACGTCCTTGATATACAATAAAAGGCAAGTCGACATGGCTGGTATCCCAACCAATTTGATACTTATGGAAGTAGCAGCTTAGAACAACATGACAATTATTCCCATAATCGATGACTGGTCCTTTTTAAATATGTAGCCAGTATCTATTTTCCATAATATAGCGTGCCTTGTGATATTATTTTATTTGTAATTAAGTCTATAATACAATAATATATTATGATACCTATTCTGTTTAAACACTGAATCTATCAGTTCTCCCTCTTTTCTCAAATGGTTTTTCTCAAGAACTCTTACCGAAGCCTTATTGGAATCAAAAACATTAGCATATATTTTGTGTAATCTAAGAACATTAAATGCATATTGAATGACAAGGCGGATGGATTCAGTTGCTATGCCCATATTCCAGTAGTTTTGTCCTAGCCAGTACGAAATTTGACCGCTATTGCTAATCTGATCAATTTTGTGCAAACTAATTATTCCAACCAAAGTCCAAGTGCTTACAAACTCTATAGCAAAATTTAGTTCCTTTTTTGTTTTAAAATTCCGCCTGCTTTTGTCGATGAATCTCTTTGCGTCAAGCATTTCATAAGGGTAGGGTACGTTCATTAGGTAGCGAACTACTCCTCCTGTAACAAGTCGCGTTATTACGGGAATGTCCTTGTATCCCAATTGTCTCAGCCTAACCAGGCTGCTAGCCAAAGTGGGAAATTCACTCAATCCACTCATCACACTTTTTAGTCATAGTTGGGATTTATTGTTGTGGAAACTAGTTTGACAAAAATGGACTTATTATATTTTGTCAATTGAAACTAGTGCTGGCAGGAGTTCTGCTTGATTATCGAAATATCGACTGTTGAGATAGAACCAGAGGTACTATCATACTAGCTCGCCAAGCCATATGAATAAAAGGTACAAGTCTATATACATAAGTTAGACGCTCCACCAATTTCTATTCTCTAAATTAGTAGTTGCTTAGACCTATTACCGTCTACATTCGGTTAACGTTACGTTCGTCTAATTACATCGCATAATAGAAAAGCAGGCCTGTGGCATTGATTAGTTGAAACCGTTTATTCAGGTCAAGTAGTTCGCAATCATAGACCCACATAACTTATCTTACACACTTGTCTACATTGGTCTGTCAATATTTAATATAGGGCTAAAATGCCAGCACAAAGTGAAGAATGTAGATGACACCTGTTACTGTCGCTAAATTCGGAGGTAGCGCTCTGGGGATAGATGGTGTCTTGATTGGAAAAATAGTTGATAGAATATGCCAACTTCAAGCAAATGCTAAAGTAATTGCAGTTTTCTCTGCCCCCGTTATTAAATATGAGGGAAAAGCGCATTCAATGACTGATATCGCCATAAAAGTGGGCAGAAACTACGCATCTTCCAATCCCGTGGAAATTGACATTTTAAAAGAAGTCTATGACAAAATAGCCACTCAATATCTCACCGATCCTTATTATAATGAATTCCTAGATCATCTTGATAAATTCTATCAACAAGTAATAATTGCATTAAAGCAAGCTGCAGAATATCGACGGTTCGTGGATATTATCAGATCAAGAACACTCGCTTATAGCGGCGAAATCACTATGTCATATCTCATGGACTACGTCATTAGAAGTAGAGGATTAAGGTCTGCTCATGTAAATATCGAAAAATGGCCAATCATTACTGATGATAACTTTGAGGCTGCCAACTTTATGATTGAAGAATCAAGGCAGAATTGCGGTCATTTATTGGATTTAGTGGAACGCAAGGATATCGTTTGTATGGGCGGTTTTATCGGTAAAACCGTGGATGGCCTTGAAACAACTTATGAACGAGGGGGTTCAGATAGAACCGCCGTTGATGTGGCAATTCTACTAAACGGGCCATATGAATCAAAGGTCCACTTCGAAAAGGACAGTGCTGTACTCAGTGCAGATCCAAAAATAGTAACAAGCAATTTAGAGAATATACGACATCTATCGTACAACGAGGCAAAACTGGCGGGAATGTTTGGTATGAAGATTCTCGATCCCATTGCAATTAAGGAAATACTTGACAATAACTTAGATATAGCCTTAGTCATTACCAACATGTCTAATCAGTCGCACACTACATCGATCCATTTAGACCCACCTCAAGATAAGCCTAGTAACAGTTTAGTAAAAATAGTCACTGGCAAGAAAAATTGCGCTATAGTAAGAGTTGAAAGTATAGCAGCTTCACATTTGATTGCCGCGCTTGAAAAAGGCAAACAATATTATGATTTTGTCAAATTATCCCCATTTAAACGAGAAGGCGTAGAAATTTGTCGGTTACTTTTTCTCGATGCAGACTTCGTAAAGAAACAAGAGCGACATTTTAAGGCATACTATCCGAAGACTGAGATTGTTTATGGAAGAGGGGTTGTAACCCTTATTGGTGATATGATGTGGCAAATGCCCAATATCGCATCTGCAGCCAGTAGTACGGTAGGAGAGCAAGGAATAAACATTCTAAACCTAGATGCACAAGAGGAAACCTCAAGGATCCTGATTATTGTAGATGATAAAGATACCAATGTTGCTGATGCTATCAGGGCAATTCATTCTAAGCTATGTATGATTAGTAAGTGATAAAATGACTGACGCAAAAATTTGGATGGACGGATCATTTGTGAGTTGGAATGATGCAAAAATCCATGTTTTAACTCATGGCTTGCACTATGGAACTGCAGTGTTTGAAGGTATCCGTTGTTACAAAACCCATCGAGGCCTTGCAATATTTCGCCTCAGCGATCACATACTTCGATTAAGTCTTAGCGCCAAAATATATTTTATGAACATCAAGTATTCTAAGAGACAAATTGAAAATGCGGTCATAGAGACAATTAATGTTAACGAGCCTGAAGAAAACTATGTTAGAGTTATTGCGTATTATGGGTACGGTAAGCTCGGTGTCAATCCTCTCCCAAATAAGGTTTCCGTAGCAATAGCAATATGGAAATGGGATGAATCCATCACAAATAGAGAACCAGAAAAAGGAGCACGGCTAGCTGTTTCGTCGTGGACTAGAATAGATAGCCGGTCGATGCCAACACAGGCCAAAGCTACTGCCAATTATGCAAATTCTGCTCTGGCAAGGATGGAAGCCCTGAAAATGGGATTCGATGAGGCGGTGATGTTAAACCCAGCAGGAAAGGTCATTGAGGCCAGTGCGGAGAATATATTTGTGGTGAGAGATGACGTGTTCATCACCCCTCCAGTTAGCTCAGGAGCCCTAAATGGAATTACTAGAGATAGCATATTGGCAATTTTACACCATTCTGGAAGCCCTTTCGAAATTCGAGATATATCTAGGGAAGAACTGTACATGGCTGATGAAGTATTTCTCACTGGGACTGCAGCCGGTATTAGAGAAGTAGGAGAGATAGATAATCGGATGATTGGCGATGGGTGCATTGGAAAACATACTATGCGGGTCAAAGAGAAATTTCATACGATAACCCAAGGGAGAGACGATATCTTTAGCAAAAGATGGCTTACATACGCGAATCAGGGCCAGTAGCTACTTTGATTAGTTTCAAAATTTTCTAATTCGGCATTAAACCTTTGCTGCTACAATCCTTTTTAATACGTCCCCGCAGATAGAATGCTAACTTGTAGTGTACCCTGCCTTCTTTACCAATTCAGCTAAAATTTGTCCGTCATTGCTAGCTCTAGATAAGAGGGAGATTATAGTGTCAGATGAGACATAGCCTGACTGAATGGCTAATGACAATACATTTTGATGCGTCTTCAAGACTAGGCCTCGGATAGTTTCGGGAGTAGGATAGGCAGCTTCCATTGCCAATGAGATTGCTTGTTGGAAAGAAATGGCCAACTCCTTTCCATATTCATCGAGGTTGATCTTTAGATCGTTTTCCCTTAGGAATAATCCATTAGCTATTGCTATACTGACCGAAATTCCTGCTTCGACGGGCTTGATATTGAGTTTGCTCATTAACGAAGCCAACTTTTGTGAAATGATGCCCCCCCCCCCCGAACGCACAACCGCAGTATCTTTACTTACCCATATACTACCCTGATCAATTTTTGTAGGCACGTTTGCCTCTTTGAACTCTGAAAGGACTGGACCAGGTGGGATTCCAGTATTCCCTGCAGGTATCATAATATCTTTAGTAGCAATATCCCCTCCTTTCGCAGGCATGAAAACTTTATTCTTGTCAAATAACAAGTTAAGCTTAAACGGGCTAATGTTCGTGAATAAGAGGGCACACTGCCCTTCCAGTTCTTTACTTAAATCGCTTAATCCCTTCCTGTTATTTGTTTTTTCGAATGAACGCTGAGCTACTCTGTTTTTGATCACCTTAATCTTCATCGTAGTCCTAAATTTCTTCCGAATTGTCATAAGTTGGGTGGCGCGCACCTTGGACATTTTGGAAATTGCAATTACATCAAAGCGATTAGGTAGCTCTCGCAACTCATCATACAACAACAGCTTTTTCTTGGGATAACTCGTCCTTTGCTTGTCAGCTATAGTTTGAGACGACATTTGATCATTCGGTCCTCCTTTTGTCCTTTTCTCTGACCGCTGGTGGCAGCTTTGCGGCTTTACCCATAGTAAATTTGACTAGGACATCGCGTATGTTCTTGTCGCCTTGTGGAAGCTTTTTTTCTACAGCCGCAAGGACAGCACTAGCATTAGCTGTCAATTGACTGTCATCCATTTTCTCGTCACCAATTTTTGCAGATGCGTTGAGTTGATTTTTTGCTCTTATTCTAACTGACTTGCGCATGCGGTCTGCGATAGCTTCTATAGGAGCCCCATATGGCATAGGGGTAGGCATCTTGCCTTTCGGCCCCAGAAATTGTCCAAAGGCGCGTCCAACAGTTGCCATTAGGGCTGCATCTGCAAGAAAGAAGTCATGCTCTTTTACAACCTTTCTTGCCTCCCTTTTGTTGGTCCCCAGCCTATCTAACTCTTCAGGTTGCAAAATTCGATCTACATTGGCTTTCTGTGCTCGCGTGCCAGTGTCACCAGTTCCAACTACGCAAATACTCGCTTGCCTAGTAGGGGTGTAAGGCAAAACAACCACTTCATTAAGGTTAAAGCCACGTTTAACGTCAATATCCTTTAGTAGGAGCGTTATTTCTGCAGATTGGCTAAATTTGCGTGGCACTGCTCCATCTCTCGCTTGTTTTACAATGCGGCGCAAATCGTTATCATTTAACATATTTTAGATATTAGCATGTGCATAAATAGCCACTTAAAATCGTTTAGCACGTAACATGACATATTTGATAGCAAATATTGTTTACAAAAACGGGCCCGGTGGGCTTCGATCCCACGACTTCCGGCTGTCTCCCAGTTTAGAAGGCAGGCGCTCTGTCCATGCTGAGCTACGAGCCCCAGATTTTCACCCGTCTGTAAAAGAGACACTGGTCATACTCAGATCAGGCGGCATGGTAGATTAAAAAGATGAGTGCACCTTTATAAAACGTAACTGTATGCGCGCCAGATAAAGATTTTCGCTATTTTCCCAGATCATACGTAGCATCAATATTCCGTACTCAAGATCTTCTTACGAAAAGGTATAATAATTAGATGAGAATAGAGTTTGAATATTGTCACAACAGAAATAGTGACAACTAGTAAAAATGAATCATATGGTCATGCATGGCGATGTTGATAGTAATAGGGAGGACAATACAAATGACAAAACCGGTGAAAAGCGGGGCCAAGCCAATCCCGAATTTGCCACCGAACAGTTGACACAAATGCTAAACATTTGGTCAGATATTAGTCGTTTGCCAACTGTAGGACCATTCTTTGCTTATTCACAGTGTTCCAGATCTGATCTTCAGGATATTCTTGATCTTTGGAAAACCTTTCTCGAGTTTCAGATACACGTAAAGGAATTTTGGGCACAGATTAATAATACATATACACATGCATTGGCAAAGGCTTCCGAGAAGGCACCAAAAGAGTATAGCTCAAAAAAAGACTTCGAGAACTTTAGAAAAATTGTGATAGACATTTTTGAGGAAGAGTTTACAGGCCTGTTTGATTCTAAGGATTACGCAATTTTGAATGGTACATTATTAAGGGATCAATATGACTCTGTGATGCATTTACAGAAGCTTACGGAGAAACAATTTAAGGTACTTAATCTCCCTACCCGAAGTGAATTAGATTATCTATCTAAGGATATTCATGATTTGAAAAAAACTGTTCATGACTTGAACAAAAATTTTCGTGACTTTGCCCTAAAGATAGGAGCTTTGAAACAAAATGAATCCGGAGATATATCTAAGTAGCACTTCAGAAAAGAAATTAGGGAAAGACCACGAGATAAGCGGCGAAACAGATACCAACTCAATATTAAAGGAAATTGGAGAATTAACTCGCAAGCTCGAAAAAACCAGAGTGGTGCTCCATAATGCAGGAGCTGTAGAGGTTGGAAGTACCCCTCATGAAATAGTAGATGAGACAAGTTTGTACAGACTTCTGCACTATCGGCCGATGGTGAGCAAGACTGCCAAGACACCGATTTTGTTTGTATACGCATTGATAAACAGGTCTTATATCCTCGATTTGCAACGGAACAAGAGTTGGATTCGTAGCTTGCTAAGCCAAGGCTTCGATATTTATTTGATAGATTGGAAGACACCGACTCAAGCAGACAAGTATGTTTCATTTGATGATTACATAAACAATTACATCGATGATTGCGTGGAATTTGTTAGAAGAAAGAACTCCGTAGACAAGGTAACGCTACACGGATATTGTATGGGTGCAACGATGTCTGCGATTTATTGTTCACTTCATGAGGACAAAGTTAGAAATTTGGCCACCATAGCACCGGTTATTGACTCAAATCAAGATACCACGGTACTTGGGAATTTTTCTAGACATTTCGAGGCAGATAGAATGCTCAGTTCGATAGGCAATTTACCTCCAGAACAACTTTACGCATTATTCTCCACTTTGAAACCATTTAAGCAGGGAGTAAACAAGTATTTCAATTTAGTTGAAAATATTGATAATGATGAATTTGTTCAGAACTTTCTCCGTGTAGAAAAGTGGCTGTACGATACCCCACCAATCGCCGGCGAGACGTTTAGACAGTGGATCGTTGACATTTACCAAAAGAATCTCTTGGTGGCAAACGAAATGAAGATAGGAAGCGATGTCATAGATCTTTCTAGGATTAAACTTCCTGTATTAAATATAATCGCAGAAGAGGATCATCTCGTGTCTCCGCAGTGCAGTGCACCATTGAATGATGTCGTATCCAGTCGTGACAAGAGACTAATGCGATTTCATACTGGGCATGTCGGGCTTATCGCTAGCAGTTATTCCCAGAATAATGTCCTTCCTAAAGTAGGGCAGTGGATTAAAGCTCGATCACAGTGAGCCTTCTTAGTCATTAAACTTTCTAGATTACGATGGAAGGATCTCACCTCCAATCAAACGAGTTAGCATTTAGTATTTGAGGTATGTATACAAGTTGAAAGTCCATATCTACTTGTATACATGTCCTAATTCACATCCTAATTTTGTACAGTGATCTTAGTAATCATAATCAATCGAAATCCTCAATTCTCCTATTCTGTACTGTATTATTCTCCATTAATGCACTTTCTTTTAGTACTATGAATTCAAATGATGCGCTACAATCAGTAAAATACCCGCTTCAGGATACCATGTGCTGTAGTCAGAATAGACAACAACAGACTTTCCATTCATTAAAGCGATCTAGGTAGGCAGATTATATTTGGACTGCCTATTCCAATTATTTAATGACTGTCTTTCCTTCTCCTAATAGGTATAATGATCACTTGAACTAGGTCACCGTCTTCAATATTCAATGCTTGTCTTTCAGCTTCAGGGATAGAAATCCTGCCCCCACTTTGAACGGTAGTCTTAAACATTGCATTATAATATGTCAGGCCTTGAAGCGTGGTGAGAAAATTATGAATTGCATCCTGCTGAACTGCTGTATAATTTCTTATGAGATCTTTCTGAGCTGCAACTCCTTTTTCGATAGCATCCCTAAAAATTCCCGCCGGTTCATCTCCACCGCCAGTGTTAGTCATTGTCTACTTAGGGTTATATCCAGGATTTATTTAATATGATCCTCCCGAGTACGATTGGCTAAGAATTTTAGAACGGCTTGGTTAAACTCTGTAGGCTTTTCCACGAATGGACTGTGTCCGCAATCATTGATCACTACAAGTTCTCCCCGGGGAACTAGTCTATAATCTTTCAAACATTGGATAGGTATCATGTTGTCATCTTTTCCCCAAACAAACATTGTCGGCATTAATATTTTTGAAAGTCGCTCATTAAGGGTCGGAGAGTCCCTCATTCCTAACAAAGTCGACATGAATGCGTACTTGGCATTTGGAAGTCTCATCCGATTCACGAAATCTGTGACTGTGTCCTCAGTGACAATACTAGGATTAAATGCCATATCCATGAACGCTTTAAGCGTGTTTTCTGGAGTAGGATAAAGTGCTGCCATAATATACTGATCAAGGACGTGAGTTGAAAATTGCATCAGCCCTGCTGGCGCGGCCAGAACCAGCTTGTCTACTCTTCTGCTAAATCGCATAGCAAATTCCATTGCCACCCATCCACCAAAAGATGAACCTACAATGTTCAAGCTCTCGATGCTCAAATTGTCCAAGAAACCCTGTAGGAATGATATAAAGAAATCCAAAGTATATTCTACTGTTGGTTTGTCACTGTAACCGAAACCGATTATGTCTGGGATTATTACCTTAAAATATTTGGATAGTTCCGGTACTACTGGCAACCATCTTTCGGCAGATGCTCCTATGCCGTGCAACAAAAGTAATACTTGGGAGGTATCAGATATCTTTGGAACTTTATCACATTCTAAATATCTAATTCTGAAATCATTAATATTAGTCATCTTCATCGAAATGTCATCTTCTAACAACCAATCTACATTCGAATTTGACCATACATGGCTATTTAATTTCTTTTGAAGTAAAACTGAAATTTTTGGAAGGTTTATTGTTTCATTGGAACTTAAATGTGGAGTTAATAGTAAACCTCTTGAGAATAGAGTCGTCGTTGGCTTTAAATTAGTAGGTTGCTGCAAACATCGACGTTCAAAGATTTATCCCAGCATAGTAAGTGGCTTTTCACTCGGTTCGAAGCTGCCTATCAAGTTCCTTAAGTAATGACTTTTGCGTATCGTTCAACTTAACGGGAACTTTCATATTAATTCTAATTAGTTCGTCCCCTTTGCCATAACTACCATATTGAGGTAAACCTTTACCTTTGATCTTCAAAATTGCATTTGGCTGTGTTCCCGGTGGGATTTTCAATTTTTCACTATCATCCAGGGTAGGAATACGGACTTCGGTCCCTAACGCAAGATCTGTAAAGTTAAGATTGAGTACGTAAAGAAGGTGACCATTTTCAAGCCTCTCAAAAAGCGGGTGTGGCTGAACATGAACTCTAACAAGTAGATCGCCTGGTGAGCCATTCGCAGATGGCTCGCCCTCACCTCTTACTTGTAGAGTGACTCCATCCTCCACACCAGCAGGAATCTCCAACTTTAATTTTTTATTCTTTCTAATTTTACCTGAGCCATCACAGACCCTGCACGGTTTGTCTATTATCTCCCCTTGTCCTTGACAAGTTTGACATGGTTCAAGAGAAACGAACGTTGAAAACCTATTCTGGCTATAAATGCGCCTTGTTTGTCCCTGTCCATTGCATACGTTGCACTTCCTAGGCTTGGTTCCAGGAGACGCCCCAGATCCTCCACAAGAGCTACATCGTTCTAGCTTTGGTAGCTCGATTTCATCTTTTTTACCCTTTAGTACTTCTTCTAAACTAAGCTCCACATCATAGAGTATATCACGTCCCTTTCTTCGTCCTCCGCCGAACCCAAAGCCAAATCCGAATGGATCACCAGCTTCGTTACCAAATCCTCCGGCGCCAGCACCTCTACCTCCAAAAATTTGTTCGAAGATGTCCCTGAAGCCCCCAAATCCCATGTCTTTAAACACTTCATTGAAATTGGCTTCTGAACCACGGAAAACTTCCTCAGCTCCGACGTGACCATACATGTCATATCTCTTTCTTTTCTCGTCGTCTGACAAAACAGCATAAGCCTCTGAAATCTCTTTGAATTTTTCTTCAGCGCCATGTGTCTTATTTCTATCAGGATGATATTGTAACGCTAATTTTCTGTATGCGTTTTTGATTTCATCCTTACTTGCATTTCTTGATAACCCAAGTGTCTCATAATAATCGCGCTTGGTGCTCATGATGTAAAAATCCTGATGTATTTCGTCAAGGTTAAGGTTATGGCAGTAATAGCCATCACTATTGTGGTGGTGGACCACCACCGCTAGCATTAGACGTTTGATCTGTGCTGGCCGTGGATGCTTCTTGAGTAGCGGATTCAGAAGGTTGACCGGGTGAACCTGGGGTAGCTCCTGCTGTCCGATAGACTTCCGTGCTAACCTCGCCTATCACATTTTTAAGTTCTTGGGTTTTTGCCTTCATATTGTCTATATCATTGCTGGAGATTGCATCCTTAAGCTGCTGTGCACTGTTGTTAATCTTTTCAGCCTGCTCTGGTTTTATTTTATCTTTTAGATCCTGTTTTACTAATTTGTCAGCAGCATAAACCAGATTGTCTGCCTCATTTTTAACAGCTTCTACTCTCTTCTTCTGGTCAGCCTCGGCGAATTGTTCAGACTCTTTCTTTAACTTTTCAATTTCCTCTTTAGATAGCTTGGTATTTGCAGTGATTGTTATCTTTGCCTCCTTGCTCGTAGCCATATCTTTGGCACTGACATTAAGGATACCGTTAGCATCTATGTCGAATGTGACTTCAATTTGAGGCACACCCCGCGGCGCCGGCGGTATGCCTGAAAGATTAAACATCCCTAGAGAAACACAATCAGCGGCCATGGCCCTTTCGCCTTGAACCACATGTATAGTAACCGCGGTCTGATAGTCAGCAGCAGTAGTGAACACCTTGCTCTTTTTAGTTGGGATGGTTGTATTGCGATCTATTAATGACTCTTTAAGTCCACCCAGAACTTCTACTCCTAATGTCAATGGGGTAACGTCAACCAGAAGTATGTCTGTGGATACATCGCCTGAGATGATAGCCCCTTGTATTGCTGCTCCTAGTGCAACTGCTTCCATCGGATCGACTCCCCTTTCTGGTTCTTTACCCATGACCGCTGCCACAAATTGCCTAACTATCGGCATTCTCGTTGGACCACCGATAAGTATTATCTTGTCAACATCGTTCGGACTCAATTTTGCGTCTTGAAGCGCCTGCATCATTGGTGCTTTGCACCGTTCTACTATAGGCCTCAATAATTCCTCTAACTTTGAACGAGTCAAGTTATGAACTAGATTCTTTGGTCCTGTGGCCGAATCGTATGCTAGAAACGGCAAATTGATTTCGGTGGTGATTACGTTTGATAACTCAATTTTAGCTTTCTCGGCAGCTTCTCGTATTCTCATCATGGCAGCCTTGTCGTTTCTCACATCTAACCCAGATTGTGTCCTGAACTCCTGAAGTACATACTCAACTAGGGCATTATCCATATCTGTTCCACCAAGTTGGGTATCGCCGGAGGTGCTCTTGACCTGGAACACCCCACCGCCCATCTCCATAAGCGTAACATCGAGGGTTCCGCCTCCAAAATCGAACACCAAGATCTTCAGGTCCTTCTGTACCTTATCTAGACCATATGCTAAGGAAGCCGCTGTAGGCTCGTTAATTATCCTAACTACCTGTAACCCCGCTATCTCGCCAGCATCCTTGGTAGCTTGCCTCTGATTATCGTTAAAGTATGCTGGTGCAGTAATAACGGCTCTATCAACCGTGTCGCCGAGAAATGCTTCGGCATCCCTCTTTATTTTTTGCAGTATGAAAGATGAAATTTGCTGGGGAGTATACTCCTTGCCAAATATTCTGTATTTAAAATCTGTTCCCATTTTTCGCTTCGCACCAATTACGGTGCCTTCTGGATTTGAAATCATTTGCCTCTTGGCAGGTTCTCCAACTAGAAGTTGACCATCCTTAGTGAATGCTACAACCGAAGGAAAGGCTTTTCCTCCTACAGAAGTCCCTTCTGCTGCCTGTATAATTGAAGGTTTTCCTCCTATCATTGCAGCAGCTGCAGAATTACTAGTTCCAAGATCGATTCCTATAATTTTTCCCAACTTTAATTTTCAGTCCCCTTTTCTGATTTTTCAGTATCATTAACGGTATTTTTAACTATCTTTTTAGAAATTTCGACGAGGCTCGGTCTTAGAACTTTGTTGTCTAGCATAAACCCCTTCCTGACTTCTTTCGTGACAGTGTTTTCTGGCAAATCGTCTCGATAGGCAAAACTTATCGCATCATGAACGTTTGGATCGAAAGGAGTTTCTATTGTCTCTATTTCCATAACTCCCTCAGACTTTAACAAACGGTCGAAATTCTTCAAAATGCCTTCTAATCCTTCAAGCACCACTTCGACCTTACTTTGCTTTGCTATCTCCAGCGCACGTACGTAATCATCTCGAATACCTAAGAATTTAAGCAACAGTTCGGCTTTGTTTTCTATAGTCTTCGTAACAACTTGCCTTTCCATTTGCTTGCGATAATTGTCAAAATCTGCCATCATGTACTTGAGCTTATTCAGATGATTGTCTGAATTTTCCTTAGCCTTACGCAATTCCTCCCTGACCTGAAATAGCTCTTCTTTCACTTGGAATATATCATCACTCGATGCTGAGACTTTCTCTGCTGCAACCTGTGGGCCATTCTCATCCGTGTGCATTGTCTCGATATCCTCCTCTGCTGCAACCTGTGGGCCATTCTCATCCGTGTGCATTGTCTCGATATCATCTTCTTCCAATAACAATCTAAAATTAAAATCTGCTTAAGCTAGATAATTAGATATCGACAGTAAAATACAAGACCAAATAATTTGATGAAAATCGCACATAAGCTGAAGTATGCGATATAGATTAAATTATAACGTCAAGTTTTGAACCATAAAAGACTGACACAATATAAAAAGGACCGATCTACTGCAAGTTTGAACTAAAGGAAAGTGGTCTATAGAGAATATGGTAAACCTGCCAATATCTAAGAGGATGCTTTATTGAAGACTCCAAAATGTGGATAAGTGCTATCTAGCTCTTGATGGTCCTAGGACCATCTACTACCTATATAGGATAGCCGTATATGAGCTAAAAAGTAAAGACGTGGTAGATATGCCAAAGAACTATGCGATGTCTAGATTCGGGAAAGAAGCTACACTAATGCCTAGTTCACCTTGGATTTTTCTGATTTTAGTAGCATATTCCGTCATCTTAACATTGTCACTTTGAACTTTAGCAATTCTATAACCTTTCCACGCCTTTCTAAGTGCTCCCCAACTTTGGCCCGCTGAAAAAGTGCTTTCGAGCTGAGTTGAATGAATATCTGGCTGAAGTGACATTATTGCTGTCATGCCTTGTTAGATAAGAATATCATACTTAGAACCAATAGTCAGCTTTATCCACGTTTCTTGTGAAAAGTCATGGCACTATCTTCAAATAGTCTTATTGAACTTGGCAATACATTTTATGTCTACTCAATAAAATTAATGAGAATGTCGCAGCGAGCTGCTTATATTTCTCAAGGACTCAAGGCTCCAAACTAACCCATCTGCAGCTGATACCCCACTTACATAGTCAAATTGACGTTGGGGGTTAAACCATTTAGACGATTTGATCCATCTCGCAGATTTGAGCCGTTTATCCGTAGCACAGATACTAATATCCACGGCGATAGCAACGCCAATTTTATATTACTATTACCAATCTCCCAAATGTTCTCAGTTTTCTTAGTGAACCAATTGAGAGGTCTCATATTATATGATTACAGAAGTTGTAGGATGCACTAGTATGATCAAAGTTTACTCTTCTAAACCACCTGATTCTCTAAGAATCGTTTTCTAAATGTACAAATTAACTCAAGTTGGAAAGTTCTAGGCCAAAAAAGATAGCCTACAGATCAGATTACTTTACAGCCCAATGGATAGAAGATTATTTTTATTTTTTTAGGTCGGGTGAGATTTACTGGTATCATATGGATGTTACCATATAACAGCCGCTGATTAGCAGGATTAAATGGATTGAAATATCACTCATGCATAATTTGCTTTGATCGAAGATCGTGCGCCGCATGCTTCGCATCTAAGAAAGCCTAGCTTCTTGTTCTTTTCAGTTCTTGTATCAGGGCTTCCACAAACGGGACATATTACATAGTCCTTTACATACCTATCAATAAGTGCGCCGAAGGAAGAGGGCTCTTTTCGACCCAAAAATATAACTCTTTCTCCAGCAATATATCCAGCTGAGGCAAGCTCTTTGTTCAGATATAATAGTAGTTTAGCTGGCTCTCTTCGAAGGGCTTTTGGGAATTCCATAAAATTCCTGAAAATTGTACGCTGACCCACCCATATAATCTGGGGAGTCGGGATTTCTAATCGTGAAACTGCTTTTCTGGACTCTGTTCCCAGTTTATCTTGTAATCTTTTCAGCATATTTTCATAGTCTGACTTAGCTTGAGTGTTCACAAGGAACGATAAGGTGGCGCTGGTTTATGTAGGTTATTAATTATTGGTATGATCTATCAAGAGGCATCTACACTTGAACAAATAAGTCCGTAAAGTGTAATCTTAATTATATGAATTCCGTACTTATGAAGGGGAAATGGGGCCAGAAGACATCCAAGTGGGGAACTTTTTTAATCGTGACGTAGTCTCAATAAAAGATTTCAGTAGGAAGGATCTTGAATTCATTTTTAGTTGTACCGATAGAGTAGCCTCCTTGAAGCCACATGAGAAAGCGGAATTGGGAAAGGGAAGAACTCTGGGTTACATCTTTTATGAGCCTAGCACTAGGACTAGGATGAGCTTTGAGGCCGCGATGGCTTCGCTAGGAGGAAGTTCCATCGGGATTTTTGATTCCAAAACCGCCTCAGTCGAGAAAGGTGAAAGTCTGGCGGATACTATCAGAATTATGGATCTTTATTCAGATGTCATTGTCTTAAGACATCCGTTAGATGGTTCAAGCAGATTTGCCGCAGAGCTGTCAAAACACCCACTGATTAATGCAGGAAGTGGAGGAGAAGAGCATCCGACCCAAGCCATGCTTGATCTATACACAATGCTTAAAGTGAAAAAAAGAATCGATGGTCTCAATATAGGCATAGTCGGCGACCTAAAGTATGGGAGGACCGTCTATTCGCTACTATATGGTCTATCAAATTATGACGTAACTATTCATCTAATCTCGCCTCCAACACTAAGCATACGAAAGGAATCGATATATGAGGCTATGAAAGATTTAAAAATTATTGAGCATGAAAATCTTGACGACAGGATCCTTTCAGACCTTGATATTATTTATGTAACCAGGATACAGAAGGAGAGGTTTCCCGATCCGCAGGAATACGAGAAAGTAAAAGGGACATATACTATTGACACCAGTATTCTTGGCAGAGCAAAATCTGATGTCTCAATTATGCACCCAATGCCGAGATTAGAAGAAATTTCGCACTCAATAGACAATACTGAGAATGCAATCTACTTCAAGCAAGCTGCTTATGGAAAGGAGCTGCGGGCTGCTCTATTGGCATTAATACTAAATGAGCGCCTAATATAAAATGGGTAACGAGACTGCAACCAACTTAATAGCATTGGTAGGAAATAGTTTTGATGTTCATAGGAACGAAAAAGTCTTAACCAAAATGGGTTTGCAATTGTAGCTTAAGAATGATTGTCGATATTCTACATTCTTGCTGCGAATCTATGGGTAGCTTCTTTGACAATATGCCGTATTGTCAACGTTCTAAATGAAATTCGTTATAACCGCCTTTTTGTTCGAGTTCTCAACTTTGACATGTAGGAGCTATAATGGCTGCCAAGTATTAAAAAGGGGATTTCAATTTCTGTTTAGCCATTTAAATTAAACCCGATTTTGGAGATTGAATCTTGGCCACTATCAATAGGTTCATATTCATAGCATTAGAGAGAAAGTTCGTTACTTGGGGATTTATAGGTATAGTGTATACAAAAGTCCTAATCTTGGTTTATTTGCAAGGACGAATGATTCCGTAGTAATAGTGCCTTTCGGTTTTGCTAAGACGAAGGCAGCTAAGCTAATAGAATACTTGGAGGTGAGAAATGAAATCTATACGTCTGTTGCTAACACGAGATTGATAGGCCCGATGACTGCGATGAATAATAACGGAATTTTGGTTCCTTCAATTGCGACAGAGGAAGAGGTACAGCTTCTAAAAAAGGAAACTGGACTCAATGTTGATCGTTTAAAAAGTAAATTGACTGCTATTGGAAACCTGATCTCTACCAACGATAATGGAGCGATATTGTCGCCCTTATTTAAGGGCGAGGTAGACCAGCAGGTTCGCGATGTTCTAGGCGTACCAGTTCATTCCATGACAGTTGGTGGTTTCATTCAATCTGGGTCCATGATTGTAGCCACAAACGTTGGAGCGGCGGTCCATCCAAAGGCCACGGAGATCGAAATTATGACTATATCGGAGACGCTGCAGGTTCAAGTTGAACCTCTCACAATTAACGGGGGCAGTCCATTTTTAGCATCTGGGATATTGGCAAATTCGAAATCAGTGATAGTAGGCACTTCGACTAGTGGTCCCGAGTTGATTATGCTTAGCAGGATTTTCAAATGATAGTATAGATTAAGGTCATTAAATCACAACTCGAAATATTTCCAATCACGACAGTGAGTGCTAAATCCGTGCGTCCGATGATTTATAGAATATAGTTCTGAATATTGATATACCATTAAACATGAAGACAAAAAGAATCAGTAATGACCCAGCCACAAAAATACACTAGAACATTGCACGTATTCTTGCATTTCCTTAGACGCTGATTCATCTTTCTCTGCGTTTTTAGTATATAGATAGACTTGCTCAGAGTGTAAATCCATGACTTTTTTGCTATAATTGTGGTTACCACTTGAAATTGCTCTGTCGTGGCTTCACTCTGCCTGAGGGGAGTGAACAACATTGCATTAGCTTGAAGGCTGGTTGGCATAATGTGACGCATTCCAGAAGATTTTCATATGTTCTCTATGATGGTGAAAGTCCAAAAGTTTATAGATACGTATGAGGGTTTCTTGTGTACTCGATGGCGCAGCAAGGCCCTCCTGGATCTGGAAGGAAGGTATCGCGGCGTGATTTCCTTAAACTCATGGCCGCTGCTGGTACGATTGTGACTTTTATACCATTTATCGATTGGGGCAAATATTTGCCTAATCCTACTTCTAATGTATCCGCAAAGGCTCAAGTGATATTGCCGGATGGCACACAGGCCAACTTAAAGACATTTCCTGTCAACCACTCAGAATCTGTTATTTACCCCAAGACCAACGATCAGGTATTAAATCAGGAATCCTTCAGACTTTGGCAATTTATACGATTGCCTCAGGAGCTTGGAGGAGCGAGAAGCGATGTCTCTGCATTTAGAATGTACAGTCAAGTCTGCTTACACTTGTGGTGTTTATGGAAATATTGGCCAGATCCAGGAAGAAAGCGAGGTGAATGTCCATGTCACGGCAGTATGTATGATCCCCTTACCGGAAAGGCATTTGCAGGCCCAGCATCACTACAATCGCCACCAAGCAACGTTCTTCCGATGTTAAACTTAGAAGTGGATGGAAGCGGCAACATATGGATTTTGCCGCCTAACTGGAGTCCCAATGGAAATGGGATCGTTGGTTTTGGTAGGTTTTTGAAGGAGTAAATCTAATTGGGTACAGCACTCTCACATGAAAACAGTCTGTCTTTGTTCATCAAATGGGTCTATGCTGGTATAGACAGAACTATTTTTATGGGCCTTAAGTTTACCTTTCCTGGAAGGTTCGTAAGCCCCCTCGGTTTTCTAGGGATGATTACTTTTGTGCTATTCATTATTTTAGGGATTACCGGTGCTTTACTCATGCTTTGGTATGAGCCAGAACTTGATAGGGCGTGGAATAGCGTACAAAATATTAACAATACTATTCCGTTTGGCTTTCACATTCGCAATATACACTATCATGCGTCAAACGCGATGGTTATGGTAGCCCTGTTACACATGTATTATCAGTATTTCAGCGGGAGATATAAGATCAGAAACGAGATAATATGGGTTACCGGTGTAATTATAGGGGTTCTTACTATCCTAGAAGCATTCACTGGTTATGATATCATATTCAGTGAACGATCAGAGCTTGCAATTTCTATCGCAGCTTCCCTTACAAACTCTATACCAATATTGGGGCCACAAATGAGAGACGCATTTTTTGGAGGAGGTTTCCACGACTTTGTCTTGAGATTTTATGCTTTCCACGTGTTTTTCCTTCCTATAGCGCTACTGGGTTTGATGGTTGTGCACTTTCCCAGATTTTTGGTATTCGACGTGCCTATGGTTATGGCAGTAGCTGGAGCAGTGATGATCACCGGAGGCGTATTCCCCATAGATCTGGGTACAAAATTCGTTCCTACTTCCCCTCCTGGCATCACTGTGCCTGAATGGTATCTAACTGGGCTCTATGCGTTTCTCAGAAGTCAATATGATAAATTTGTCACCGGGGTTGCATGGCCTGGTCTGCTCATAGTGACGTTGATGATAATGCCATTTATTGACAGGTACAAGAAATTTTCATGGAAAGACAGGCCGCTTGTTACTGCTGTGGGTATAACGAGTATAGCACAGATATGTGTTACCACATATTGGGGGTTCTACATTGATCCGAATATTCAAAAATCATTACTTGAAAGGTTAGTTATTGATCCAATTTTCCTTTATACAGTCATGTTGCTACTCGTTCCACTTTCCTTTGGTTTTACATACATGATCATAAAGCTAGCCAAGAATGCTGAAGTTAAAGCAAAATCGCAGCCTAGGAAGCCAGCAGGCAAGAGCTCTATCAATATTCCAGAAAACTGGATTTACATCATATTTGTAGCTCTGCTAGCGTTTCAAATCTATCTTAACATCGCTGCTTACTATGCTGTCCTGAGCGGCATGAAGAACTTCTCATTGTTCATAGTGGGCATCATAATGCTTGTATTTGCTGGCATGTATCATCTTTACAGGCACGCCAAGGCAACTCCAGCTACTCCTCGCCCTCCAATAAAACCTGTAGCACCCCCATCAGGTGCAAAACCTATACCAACCCGACCAAGTCCTCCCTCACCTAGCTTACCTCCAGGGCCCAGCAAGATATTGTCACCTCCCCCCTCGCCCAAAGGTCAAACAGTTGCTACTCAATCTCCATCACGTGCAGATACTGTTACAAGGCAAGCAAATTTGGGCGCAGCCAAGGATCCATCTCTAACAAAAGGTGCAATGCCCGAAAAATCTCTCTCAGAGGCCAGGATGCAGGATATAGATAAAACAACCGACACCGACTCCTCTAAGGAAACAAGAATGTAGGGGGTAAACCGGCTCATTTTACTTGCGAAAGGCTCAAACAAACTTTATATGTGCAAGTTCAGTAGAACCTGAGAATAGCGAGAGGTGGGTTCATTTTATGGAACGGCGAGGGATTCTAGAAAACAATACCGCTGGAATTAGCATTATAGCATTTGTAGTTGCAGTTGCAATAAGCTTGAGCTACTACCAATTTCTCTACATTCCTCAATCGAATGAAAAACCAGTACTCCCCCCTGAAGTCCTCAACCCCCCCCAAACTACCAAGGTCACGATCGTACCTGGTGCATCCAATCCATCCCAATCCATAAACTTCGTACCAAAGGCAGCTCAAGGTAACTTGGGTGTGTCCAATAGAGTAACTTGGACCAACACAGATTCAGTTCCGCACTCCGTCACCTCAAATGATGGTTACACCGACGCTATTTCTGGGTCGTTCAATTCTATTCAACATATTGGATTGATTCCTCCAAAACAGAAATTTACTTTTGTATTTACGACAGATGGGGCATACTCGTACCATTGTGAACCCCACCCTTGGATGCAAGGCAAAGTTACGATTGCGAAGCAGAAGTTTTAATGCATAATAAAGTGAGAGGACTATTCTTTACCTTGATATCCTAACAAACGCCAAATCACTAGCTACTTCCTTATGTTCTTGAATAACAGCTACCCTGAACTTAGCATTCGTATATTCCGATATCGGAGTATGCTCTGTTCTGGCAGCAAATTCCAGGGTTTTTGAATCTCCTATATCATCACGTAAAATTGAAAATCGCGCATATGAATGGTTGATTCTCGTTCCATTGATACTCGTAAAGGCAAATGTGTCATTGGAGTTTTCAATATTAGAATTTATCACTATGCTATCAAACCTTCCAGGGAAAGTCAAGTTTATTCTGCCATGGACTTCCTCACCATGTGAAACCTGGCTTTTTTCAATCACGATTGAAACCCCGTTAGCACTGGCCATCTGCTAGTTTCTACCCCACCTTTGCTTCGGCATCATTCCGGTCGTAAATGTTCAATTGTATTTAAACATCTCGTATTGGCTTTTAATCATAGAAGTTTTTCGCCCTTTACCACCCATTTGCCTGATTTTGTAGTTAACTCCAAGTGTCCTATTATACTCCCTCCGCTGTACACTTTCGCAAACTCTCGTGATATTCCCAAAAGGGAGGAAAGAAGATGTCCCTTGGCATGATAGCCCGAATCTACCACTTTGATATTTAGCTTTCTACTGGCAACTATCATCATCTTACGCGCAGCTGCCCAGTCGCCTTTCCAGGAGACGACCTCAAAGTCTCCAAAATTAGTAGTATGTAGAAAATAACCCTCTAACTCTAGTTCAAGATTCCTGTTGTTTTTTATGGCGTAGGAGTTGATCCACTCAGCCGCGAGTTGAGCCTTATTTTGCTGGAGAGCGAAGTTATTAGCAACCGTCAATGTAGTCGTTGAAAAGATAGTATGGATAGCCGGGTTATCAACTATCCCACTAAATCAAGCCCTTATAAAACGAGTATTGTGGGAAAGTCAAGTTGTTCAAAAAAATGCTCGCTACCTTTCTCTTTTGCGCTAATTTTATCATAGCTTACCAGCTACTATAGAGTATACGGAACAAGGAATGAAGAAAGGAAAGTCACATACATTCAACCAGCTGAAGCTTGAATAATTCGTAAACATTCGATTTCGATCAAATCTATCAAATGTCATTTTGTCTCCAATTTTCCCATTCAGACCCTTTTGTAAGGAGTAGATCTGAAAATGTAGGTTCTGATAACTTGAAAGCTGGCATGCAGAGCACTGCCAATTTGAATTATCAAGGGTGTACCAAGCAAGCAAGCAAATTTGGAATAACGGTGGGCTAAAGTTCGGTACCAAAGTGCAACAGATGTATTTTCATTTAATTGTGTTGGTGTCATATTCTTAGATTCGTACCTTATAGGAATATTGGATGAAGTGTATTGGTACGAATGGGATACATATGAAATAACAGCTTCATAGGAAATTTTAAATTATTTCTGTGTATTTTCATAATGATGGATACATACTCCGAGGATAGGCCTTGGGGAAGCTTTAAAAAATTTCACGAAAATCAGCAATGCACAGTCAAATTAATTTATATCAATCCTGAAGCTAGACTCAGCCTTCAATATCATCGTGAGCGGTGGGAGTTCTGGGAAATTATCAAAGGCATTGCTGAAGTACAATTAGACGGAATATCCCACATATTAAAGGAACGTGAGAATATCACTATACCAACTGGCTCTAGACACAGGGTGAAAGCATTGGGAGGATTATGCATCATTCTTGAAATTTCTTATGGCAGATTTAATGAAAACGACATAGTAAGAGTTGAAGACGATTACCAACGCTTAAAATGAGTCATGACACATAATGTGAAACAGGAGCCCTTAATTCATTACCCAGCTCCTTTAATTTTCCATGCCTAATAACTTAGCATACAGGATAAGCCTATTTTCTCATGGTATCACTATCAAGATAATAATAACAGTTTTATCGAAATACAAATAAAGCCCTTGCGAATGTTTACCCGATATGAGCGCAAGCAAGAAGCCGCACATGAATTTGGTGGTTGTGGGCCATGTTGATAACGGCAAATCGACCATCGTAGGTCACATGATGGTAGATTTAGGTGTTATCGAGCAACGCACCATAGAAGCATTTGCCAAGGAGTCAGAAGCAACTGGAAAAGGTGACACTTTCAAGTATGCTTGGGTTCTAGATAGTATTAAAGACGAAAGGGATAGAGGTATCACTATAGATCTCGCTTTTCAAAAATTTGAAACTCAAAAGTATTTTTACACTTTGATTGATGCTCCTGGTCACAGGGACTTCATAAAGAATATGATAACCGGTGCATCAGAGGCCGATGTTGCAATACTCGTTGTCTCGCTCAAGCCAGGTGAGACTGAAGCTGCTACTGAACCAGGGGGCCAGGCTAGAGAACATGCGTTTCTAGCACGAACTCTTGGAGTAGGACAGGTAGTTGTTGCACTTAATAAGGCTGATGACGTGGGTTATGCTGAATCTCGATATAAAGAAGTGAAGGAATCCGTAGAAAAAATGTTAAAACTTGTAGGATATAATACTGCCAAAATAAATTTTATTCCTGTCTCAGGATGGAAAGGTGATAACTTGATCAAAAAATCAGAAAACATGTCATGGTACAAGGGCCCCGCCTTAGTAGAAGCCTTGGATATGTTTGAAGCTCCTGCAAAGCCCATAGGAAAACCACTTAGAATTCCGGTTCAAGACGTCTACTCGATTACGGGTGTTGGCACGGTTCCCGTCGGTAGAGTTGAAACCGGAAAAATTAAGGCTAATGATAAAGTTATCGTGATGCCTTCTGGAATAACCGGCGAAGTAAAATCGATCGAAACACATCACACTCAGATGGAATACGCTGAGGCTGGCGACAACATAGGTTTTAACCTTAGGGGTGTTGACAAGAAAGGCATCAAACGTGGTGACATTATTGGCCCGGTTGACAATCCCCCCACTGTAGCAAAGGAATTTGAAGCACAGATCATAGTAATTCATCATCCCACCGCGATGGCTCCGGGTTATACACCTGTATTACATGCTCATACTGCCCAGGTTGCTGCTACTTTATCAGAGTTCCAAGCCAAAATTGATCCCAAATCCGGTGGAACAGTAGAAGAGAAGCCAAAGTTTTTGAAGACTGGTGATGCCGCGATTGTCAAGATAAAACCTGTGAGGCCACTTGGGATAGAAACTTTCAAAGACTTTCCAGAAATTGGAAGATTTGCGTTAAGGGACATGGGCACAACTATTGCTGCAGGTGTTGTCAAATCGATAACAGAAAAGTATGATCCGTCAAAAAAATAGTAAGTGAAATTATATGCCACAGGAAGCGCGAATTAAGCTCACAAGCACTAACCTTCTAACATTAGAGGGAGTGTGTACTGAAATAAAGGGTATTGGCGAAAAAAATGGAATTCGGTTGAAAGGTCCACACCCTCTTCCTACTAAGAAAATGAAAGTTGTCACAAGAAAGTCTCCTTGCGGTCAAGGAACGAACACATACGATAAATATGAGCTAAGGATCCATAGAAGAGTAATAGATCTTGGTGCTGATGATCGGTCAATACGACAACTGATGAGATTGAAGATACCTGACGACGTTTACATAGAAGTATCTTTGACCCAATAAAAAAAGATGATATGTAATGCCAGTTCAAGGCCAGGGAGAGAAAAAGAAATCCAATCAATCACTGCATATACACCACTTAACTGTTTGTGGATAATATTGGAGCTGGGCGTAGGATAAAACTAGGAGACAAGAATAGCACCATAGGTCTGGAGCAGCTTCGATCCAAAGCTCTCTTCCAAAACACCATAGATGTTTGGATAATGTGCTGCGAGGAGAATCAGTGGGATTGGTATGATATTGAAAGTTATAGAAACTTTATCCGTTATTTAAGATCTCAAGAAGTTAAATTGCAAAAGTTTTCGCTCTGCATTAAGGAATCAGGGGGCATGTATGAGAGGGGCAGAGATAAGTCGAAGTTCCTTGAGCAGCTATCACATTACAATTCTGATGACGCAGCTGCTTATACCGTTAAGCTCAGTTCTGAAATTATTTCTAAAATAAGGTCTTTTAAAAATACTTGAATTTGGACCTAAATATCGCCTGATAATGTTGGCTTTAAATGCCATGCATTAATAGAATAACCAATGGCCACCACAATAGAAAGAATATTATCCAAACTTGCCAAACAGTCTGAGCTCGAACGTTCCGGAAAGAGCCAAGCCGCTTCTGGGGAGGAAATGCTTGCAATTACTTATGACACAGGGAAGTTATTTGAAATATTGCTAATTGCTATGAAAGCAAAACGAATTTTAGAAATTGGAACTTCTGTTGGATATTCAACTCTATGGTTTGCGAATGCACTTGTTTATAATAATTCGATGGAATCAATAAATATAAAACCCATCATTACTGTGGAAATGAACCCGTCAAAGATCAAGAGAGCCTCAGAGAATTTTGCAGAGGCCGGTGTTGAAAACCTAATTGAGGTTTTAGAAGGAAACGCAAAGACAGTACTTCATGACATACTAAAGGACTTTAAACGGACTGAAGGGGTTCAAAAAACAGATGGCTTGTTTGACTTTATTTTCTTGGACGCAGACAAAGAATGCTTGACTGAATATTTTGACATGGTCCTCCCAATACTTAGAATCGGAGGTATCATCGCAACTGATAATATGCTTTATCCAGAAGAATATAGAGGTTTCATGTCAGAGTATGCTAATTATATTCGCAGTGACAATTCCGTTAAAACTGTGACCGTAGCGATAGGCAATGGCGAGGAACTTACAACTAAATTATTTTAAACTTCTGTAAAGCCGGATAACATGAATTAAATTTATCTATTATCGGCTAGGATATAATCCAACAAGGTTTCAAGTTCTATCGTTGCCAAACAACAAACCTTGTCAGCTGCACCATAATAAACAAATAATTTATTGTCGATGACACAAATTCCAGTTGGAAAAACAACATTGTTTACGTCTCCATTTTTTTCATATGGTTCTGTCGGTTCAAGAATAGGTTTTTTGGTCCTACCTAGTACTTTGGATGGATCATTTAAATCCAAAACGGCAGCGCCAGTCCTATAAACTGCCGCACTATCTTTTCCATGGTACAATAATAGCCAACCAGCTCTTGTCTTTAATGGCGGTGGACCGGCTCCAATCTTTAACTGCTCCCAATCTTGCTCCGGTTGCATAAGCAAGGTATGCCTCTCAAATTTGGTGAGAGCATTACCTTCGCCAAGCCAGATGCTGGGCTTAGCTACGCCAAATTTTGGACCAACCCAACTTGTAGGGCGATGTAAGAAAAGATAAGTAGTAGTTTTATTGTCTAGTTTTTTATTTGAATTTTGAGGGATTGCGTTTACTTTTTCGGGAAACAGTACGACATCTTTGTTATCGGATCCCTTACTGGTAATAATCCCAAGCCTTACGTAATTCCTAAAATCACTAGTGGTTGCCAAAGCAGTAGAAGCTTCCGGATTTTCTCTAACGTAACCAGAGAGTGTCACGTAACTCAAATAAATTTGATGGTCTATCTCTACAAGTCTGGGGTCCTCTATACCGTATTTCTCATAAGATTCTTCTGGTACCATTACAGGCTCATCATACCTGTCAAAAGTAATTCCGTCAGTACCTGATGCATAACCTATTCTTGAAATGTAATTCTCGTATTCTCCTATTGCTCGATACAGCATATGGATACGGGTGTCGGTGTACAGTATAGCGCAGTTAAAGACCGCTTGTGACTCCCACCAGCTCGATTTTTTTGGAGTCAATATAGGGTTATTTTTATTGCGTTCAAGATGGATTGTCTTCATAAAATCTTCATCTCTATCAATCCCGTCTAGTGATCGACCTTAAATTCAGAAGAGTGCTCGACAGAATTTTGTAAAGAGTAGACTACTCCTCCATTGACACTATATAGATTCTTGCAGTAATTCAAGATTCAACTACCTTTTTAGATTCCAAACGCTTTACTTATGACATATTGAGCTAAAAGACAAACCTTATAAGAATAACTAAAGATATCAATTGATGAGTTGTACAGGTACATACTGAGTAACTTTTTATAATTTGCATGCTGTGGGAGGGAGATCTAAAGAACCTCGAGTCCTTTAAACGACTACTGCTAAAAGTCTTCTTAATCGATGGAAGGTTTGTTTAGGCACATCCCATGTTCAAGTTTATCCAATAATACTATCATTTCTGAGGCCCCTATTGCGATAGCGAAAGAACAAAGGATTTATATCAATAATATATAGTGTAGGATATGGGTTTTGCACAGTATGTGGCAAAAGAGTTTGCAAAGGAAATTGGAAATAGATCTAGGGAATTTTATGAATTTATACTACCACCTATTGATATGTTTGAAGAAGGAAATGAATTAGTAATCATTATTGACCTGCCAGGATTTTCGAAGAAGGATATTAAATTAAGTATAATCGAAAATGTCTTGTCTATTAATGCTAGAAGAGAATCTGAGGAAATCATTGGGACAATTTACTATAGACAGAGGCCTAACCATATAGATAAAAAAGTGCCATTGCCTTTTTCTGTGGCAGATGACGAAAGGGTTATTGGAACAGCTACATACGCGGATGGTGTAGTCACCCTTAAAATTCCAATCCCCAGGTCAAGCAATATACCGATAACTTAACACGACAACTACACTAGACCTTTTTCCATCATTTGCATATTTAACGTAGCTCCTATCACAATTTCGAATTCAACCTACAAACCACCAGTCATTTTCGCTACGAATAGCACATGAACCATTTATAGTGATATTGGAAATAGTGCCTGAATGATATTATTTTTGAATTATACTGCAAACTTTATCCAGCCAAGTAGTTGATGATCTTTTGATTTATAGAAATTTTAGTTAGAAGAGACTTTTTCTGATATGAATTACTGGTTTCGCAAAAATTTTTCCTAGTATGAAAGTTTATAACAATGTGTTTATGAATTTGATCTTGTAAACGGCACGTTTGCTGGCAGCCTATACTAATAAGGTAAAATCGGGTTATAGTGCACATGTATGGTACATCTATCTCTCAAAAAAGATACATATGTCACTAATTGCAACTATTCTATCTTCTTTGTGAGAAGAGTTGTCTATATATTCTAGATGTTTGAACTAATATGATATTTACATGAAACTAGGCAAGGATGCAAACCCTAATGGTAGTGGCTATGAAGGCCACAAAGGGAATGAACATCAACCTAGTTTGATAGACGAAAATGTAGTCCCTACTTCTCCATTTTTAGTTAATGATTATAATAGTGGCTCACGCGTTAATAGGAACCAGGCTACACCTTTACTAGAGCTCAGGGATATTACCAAAGAGTACGTAGACGACCGTGGGAAAAAAATCGTTGTCTTGAATAATATTTCCCTGTCGATAAATAGTCACGAATACATTTCCGTAGTTGGACCATCTGGTGGCGGCAAATCTACTTTGTTAAGGATTATGATGGGGTTGGAGAAATGCACCTCTGGAGAAGTTATGATAAAAGGCGAGCAACTCAAAGATAAAGTGGACCCCCACATGGCGATGGTGTTCCAATCATTTGGACTGTTCCCTTGGTTGACAGTAGTTGAGAACGTAGAGTTTGGACTAGAATCTATTCACATTTCAAAAGAGGAAAGAAGGAAGAAATCTGTAAATATAATCCAGGAAGTAGGCTTAGAAGGCTTCGAGAATGCATATCCTAGGGAACTGTCTGGAGGGATGAAACAGAGGGTCGGGATTGCCAGGGCATTAGTGCTGGATCCGGAGGTCCTCTTAATGGATGAACCTTTTTCTGCACTTGATCCCTTGACAGCTGAAGCTCTAAGAGAAGAGATTCTTAAAGTCTGGAGCAACCGCCTAACCACACCTGACGTAGTCATGATGGTAACCCACAACGTGGAGGAGGCAGTATATCTTTCGGATAGGGTAGTGATTTTGAGTCAACGGCCTGCGCGGGTAGTTAAGGATTTGTATATCGATATCCCTAGACCTCGCGAAAAGCGCGATGCATCGATTTATGAATATACGGATCAGATAACAACGCTAATCGCATGATAGTAAAATAACTCTGATATCCAAATTTTAGATTGCGGCCAGGTCTAAAAATTTAAATCATAGGCTAGTTTATAGATTAGTATATAGAATAACTTGGATATACCAAAGGTTCATTATAGCGTTCTCGTTGGCTTCTTAGAAATCTTGAATGATCTAGGTGGAAAGTCGGACATAGCTGGTATTGCATCTAGACAAGGATTAGAGTTAGATGATCTACTACCAATTCTCGACTCGGGTGAAATGCTTGGCCTAATTCAAGTCACTGCAGGAGATGTGTCAATAACTGAAAAAGGACATCTATTTATTGCAGCTAGCCCTGTTGCGCGACGTGGTAATAAACCTGGAAGCCTTTAGAAAATTAGTCGAACTAGTAAAGCAAAGCGAAAAAGGTCGAATAACCAAGGATGACGTAATCCAATTTGTCTCAAATCATGATATAACCACGCCAAATGCTAACGGAGGCGATTCCGATGAGTTTAATTGGATTGTCGAATGGGGTAGACAAGCTCTCGTTTTTAACTACGACGCAAACGAAGAAAGCATAAGCATTAGAAGTTTCAGGTAGTGTCGAATATCTTATTCGTTAAGTAAGGTTAAAACCATTTTCGAATGGCCGCTACTAAAGATATTCCAAATATCCCAGCAGACAAAATGAATCCCATGTACAACAAATTGGGGTTATGGTCACTAAAATAAACCGTGCCCAGGAACAAGGCTGATGCAAATAAACTTGCTCCAAGAAAGTTGTTACTAATTTTGTGTCCATCATGATTAGTCATTCTTGTGTCCAGATAAGATTTCATCAAGGGAGCAAGCTCAACTGATTGCTCTATACCCTTTGCAAATCTATTAATAGAATATTTTATTTCCTCCAAATACGCTTCTTTTATAAGCCCTTCTTGCTCCAGTAATTGTGAGAGTACTCTAACAAAACGTAAATCTACATTATGATGTTGATAAATTCCTTCAACTATGGAGGTCATACGCATATATAATGCAAGATTCTTTGGTAATCTAAACGGAAATTTGCTTAGTGTTTTATTGGCAAGATCCATC
Source organism: Nitrososphaera sp. AFS (assembly GCF_009898475.1). Classification (GTDB taxonomy): domain Archaea; phylum Thermoproteota; class Nitrososphaeria; order Nitrososphaerales; family Nitrososphaeraceae; genus Nitrosopolaris. The sequence continues at coordinate 37,090 of NZ_QURE01000019.1, forward strand.
AAAGCCCGTACTTCCATTCTATCCACTTTCGTACCATGTAATGATCTAATACTAAGTTCTAATGCTCTTTCCACTACAAAACGGTTAACATCGGGCTCCAATGAACCCAGCTCTATCAAGACATTTACTGCCCTAGTAGGGTCTTTTTCCAATAAGCTCAGATATAACCTTATTAATTTTAAACGAGTCTCGTTTTCTAATCTACCTACCATTCCAAAATCATAAAGAATTATCTGGCCTGTCTTTGATACAGATATATTTCCGGGATGTGGGTCGGCATGAAAGAGGTTATGATGCAAAAGCATTTTAAAAAACACGTGATGCACTCTAACCACTAGCTTTTGCCTATCAATTCCTGCCTGGTCTAGAGATTCTATATCAGTGATCTTGATGCCTGGGACATATTCTAGAGTAATTACATGTCGAGTTGTTCTTTCTAAAACTACGTTTGGGATGATTACCATCTTGTCGCCTTTGAGGTTCTGCTTGATTGCTGCCAAATTAGCAGCTTCTATCCTGTAATCCATTTCCTCATGAATAGTTTCAATAAATTGTGAAAACATAGCCTCTGCAGAAAATCGTAAATTTGGATCTATAAAGCGTGTGGCAATTGGTAAAATGGCTCTTAGAATAGCAATATCCTTTTCTACTATATCTTCAATATCTGGACGACTGACCTTAACAACAACTTTTTTGGCCTTATAAGTTGCCAAATAAACTTGACCTAGACTCGCACCATTTAGCGGACTAATATCAAATTCGTCAAAGATATTCTTGATTTCCCCTAGCTCTGCTTCAATTATAGGCCTAGTCCTTGAAAATGGAGCTGGGGGAACTTCATCCTGCAATGTAGACAACACCTCCAGATATGGTTGGGGCAGTATGTCAGCACGAGTTGATAGCCACTGCCCAAGTTTAATATATGATGGGCCAAGATCGATAAAAATCCTCAAGCCTCTCTGCGCATTTTTACGGTATTTTTTTTCATTGATATTTTTCCCCTCTCGCTTGACCCATTCACGTCGATCTTTTCTCAGACGAATTACAAACGGCAAAAGCTTTAGAATAACCCTTGCAACTTGAATTTTTGACGGTTTTCTTCTAAAGTATTTTTTTTTCGTTTTTTCGGGTGTATTTACTTTATCCCGTCGTTGGATTTGCGATGGATTCTCCAAAACGCTTACTTACTTACCCTTGTCAATTGCTTGATAATGCTGGTAATCGCATAAGAAAAAATGGCTCCGGCGACACCTGCCTGAAAGGCTTTGCTCAGGTCATTTATCATTCTATGACTATCATTTCTACCGTGATGACCCCTACAAGCAGTCTGCTGTGCAACTTTCAGTCCTATTATTGAAGCGATAAAATATTCAGGAGCATCCATCAGGAGATGTCCCAGTGGATCTTTTGCCGGGTCGACCTTATCCGTGTGGACCGTATAGTAATTTTCAAACTGCCGTATGTGGAGATTGCCATGGCGAAACTGTTTCTTGGCACCTTTTTTGGTACCGAAGAATGATTCCTTATAGTCTATTATTGGCCTGACGGATTTGGGTACAATAATACAGCCTTCTCCGTCAAGAAAATCCACATAAACCAACAAACCAAAATGGAATATAAAATTAACTTTTCTTCATACTTCATCATTATGCATCAAACCTCGTTTCTTGGCTCAATTAACGTCTATGCTCTGAAAAACATCCTAGTATTCACAAAATTATTTTTAGACATTATCGGTGTTAAATAGATGTGTCTAGTACCACTGCAAGACGAAAATTTACGAAGCAGATATATTCTGGAAATGTATCGCTGAGGATTGACAAATTCTTACTCGGTGGCAAAGTAATCAAACAGGAAATCGTTGAACATTCACCATCAGTAGGAATAATTCCGCTAATAGGAGATTCTGAGATTCTATTCGTAAGCCAGTTCAGAAACGCAGCAGGCAAAAGATTGCTAGAAATCCCAGCCGGCAGCATTGAGAAACGGGAGACCCCTAGGCGAGCAGCTCTAAGGGAGATGAGTGAGGAAATAGGCTATATCGGAAAACTCACACCGCTTCTGAAGATGTATTTGGCTCCAGGTTATAATACTGAATATATTCGCATATATATTGCGAAAGATCTTAAGAAAACACATCAAATTAATAGAGATGACGACGAAAATATAAGAATACGCAGAGTTAGCGTTAACTCTGCCGTTGAAAAATGCATCAACGGCGAAATTCAGGATAGCAAAACTATTGCGGCGGTTCTTGCTTTTAACAAGCTTATCGGGATGTCTTCGAAAAGCTTGGCTCATCCCATGCAAGCTAAAGATTACATAAAGAACATTAAATGATGACGAGTACAAATAATGTTGATGAATGTTGAATCGACTGAATTGAGATGACTATCCAATTATTTCTAGTAAAGGACCTCAATTCTGGATCTCGCAAATTGGTGAATTAAAAAAAGGTACCTTTTACTGCTTTCTCTAGTTAAAGCTGGACATATAGGGTCAGCTGACTGCGATTTAATAGTTACATTTTCGGCCTCTTTTTCCTGTCGTGGGCAGGCGACCTTAATATTATGAGGACCGGGTAGATCGTTTTGGTTGAAGGTTCTCCATTTCTGATAGGCACGGCTATCGACCACAAAACGACAGGTTTGAGCAAAAAACTAGGCAGGGGGGGTTATTTCCCTTACACTTGCATCTTTAATATCCATGCTATCGATGTTGTCCCATCTAAAGAGTGCAATCGGCCCTCCCCACGAAGCAATTTGGAATTCGCCTCCCCCGCAGGCTCCATCTATGCTTCCCCTAGTAGGACCCCATTGCCCATGGTCAACGGTTTCCAAGACCTTGCGCCAGTGATTTCCAGGCACAACGTTGCTAGAGTGGTCATCTACCCATTGCTCAACTTTCACGGAGCCGTTCGGGAAGTCATATACCACTGCTTTGATCCCTATCCAATTCCCGTTCTTGAATTCAGTTGTATTCACTTGGTTTAATTTCTGAGGGTCAGCACTTTCCACAGAATATCCTGGTGTATGCTTTAGGTCTTTTTCAAACTTAACTCGGCCGGTGAGATAAGTATTGGAATGATATGCAGTAGCTTCACAGCTGCTATCGAATCCTCCTACACTACCTCCACTGGTATTTCTTGCCCCATGAGCACCAAACTCAATGTGAGATGCACCATTAGAACTTGAACTCGTTGCATGAACCACTCGCAAATAGGCTGTTAACTCCACATTCTTCCAGTCATTAGGCCTGAGCATGTAGCCCTGAGCTGCCATTTGCTTTTGATTGAGAGTCTTTATCTGGTTTTCTTGGAACAGGGTTGAAGTCAGGACTCCATAGCGGACTTCGGAACTCTGGACTCTCCAACTCCCATCTGGATTTTTCTGCGTGAAAGTAGTATGTGGTCCTTCGTTAGGTGTACCGGTTCTAGGGTCACCGTTCGGATTGTTAGCATCAAAGAACCATTGCTCACCACTTGGCTTTGATGGATACAGCTCTTTCACGCCGAATTTATCGAATCCGGGAGAGGTTGTATTTCCACCTCCTGTCGAATTGCCCGCACCCACTATTATCGTTACCGTCGCCGGATCGCTGCTAACTCCTTGTCCATCTATAGATTTGTAGGTGAAGCTGTCCGTACCAGTAAAGCCTTGATTCGCGGTATAAAATTTGTCGCTTGAGACCGTTCCATTAGTAACGACACCATTTTGTGGCTTAGTTACCACCGAGAACTTTAGGATATCATTTTGAATTGGAGAGGTGCCGGATAGGGGTATTTGTACGGGCGAGCTTCTGGTAGCATGAACGATTATGTTATTGGCAGTGGGTTTCTGAGTCGGTGGTGGTTGTTGTACTGGATTGACTGTTATAGATACAGTAGCGATGGTACTGTTTACTCCGTGACTATCT
>NZ_QURE01000115.1 GCF_009898475.1 Nitrososphaera sp. AFS
AAGAAAAAGAAGAACCATGGCAGGAGCTAGCATTCTTGGATGATACGTTTAACAGAAGCTAAAGCATGGCATATGTGTATGTGTATATACGCACCAAGGCACTTGTCTTATCGAAATAGTAACTATGTCAGAATGTCTTAAGAGGTATGGATGTTTCACTACATTCTGAGCACATTTGATTATGGATCTTAACCAACCATCCCATTCATACGTATAATCAAAGCCAAGAACTGTGTTGGCGTAATCTTCCCCTTTGAATACAAGATCAGAATCAGCTTTGACGAGTCTCTGCGAGCTCCAGGCCTAGGTAACAAACAAACGCTATGCGAGTAAACTAACATGAATAAAATATAATTTTACCAGGTGTCAGCTGACTAGGATAATTGCATATCATCGAGTGCAAATGCTTCTAAAGTACAGTCAAGTCCCACTCCAGATATCTCTGAAATAAGAATATAGTTGATGTCTGTCAGCGTTTGCATATTGGGATGATGGAATTTCCATTCATACTTATATCCCAATTCTAACTATTAATTCTCCCTTATAATAAAATTTACGCTTCATTCCGGCTCATATACAAAAGATGACTACCAGCGAACGAGAGCAATTTTCTGTTTGTTTGAACATTTGCTTAATAGCAAACAGTGGTTTTAAAGTACTATGCAACTGGCAGAAACACCAGCTGGTAAGCGCTCTAGTTGGTGAAACAAGTTCAGCATCTATCGTTGGAGTAAAAGAGTCTAAAAGACATGACTCTACTAGGTGTAATGATATGCATTCTCCAATATATTCAAATTTATCTGAGATTAATTGGCAAATCTTAACTACAATACGCACACTATGGAATTAACTCTTCTATACTATAGCAACGATCGCTGAATGCACTAAAAACAGTTCTTCGTGTCCCAATCATCAATTAGCCGATAAAAATACTGCCATAGCACGAAAAAACTGCGAATGTATCTTCCCGTCTGAGCAACAATTTGTAAGTAGATACGAGAATTGTATATTGGCAAATTAGCTTATTAATTTGGTTCGGCATTGTATTACCTCTTCAAAGACGTACTTGGCGGACTTTTAGCGATTTGTCGTCATGACCTTATTCACTAGGCAATCCGTATATTCTCAGAAATCAAAGTTTGAAATCATATCATCCCGAGAAATATTAAGGTAGACATCTTTTTCATCAAAATGATCAACTTTCGAATTTGGAACTATAAATTCGTGAGACTTTACGATATAACCCTCTATTATCACTATTTTGTCGCCATAAACCGCGACTAAATTTCCACAATCCTTATCATCACTGCTTTTAACCGCCTTTCTCGACTCCGCTAATTTATCCCACTCTAGCGAATTCATACTAGAAATTGTATCATAAGTTATATAAGTAGATCAACCATAATCTGAAAGAATAATTTGAACTTTCAGATTATAGTTCTGAATCATGAGAGGCGCCTGCCTGGTATCGAAATAAATACCGCATAATCCTCAAATGCGAAATACATCAAGAACCCTTCTAAAGAGAGAAAATGAATTTACGATATGCTTTTGCACGAGGCAATATATCACTAGGTCCATCTGAGCACAAACAGTTAACTTATCCTTAGTAAAGCGTGATAGATAACCTCCTTTATAGCCGAGACTTGCAAAAGAAGCGAAAGAACAAACAATCAATTCGCTTTATCAAAAGTCAAATTATCTGTAAAACGATCCTGTCAAATTAGTTCTAACCGCAGTCGATACTTCCAAGATACAACATGTCGATATTGAGGGCGATAACTACAGTAGTAAAAGTAGTATAGGAATAACTGCTGAAGGTGTCGCATATTGGCCTGTCAACAGGAATGATCCCTGCAGCTAATCTCCAGTTGTTTGGGTACGATTGAACCGGCAGGTTTCACAATCTCATGTTAAAGAAATCAAGAACGCTCAGGAAAATCCCTCGTGCTGGACCAAATTGAATCAGTTGTTAGAATTTAGAAATTTAATTTTGCTTTATTGCCTCATCCAATTTGACGACTTTCAAGATATTGACATTGGGTTAAGAAGTAGAAACGAGGAATTATGTGAACCTGTTCTACAGATGTTTTTAATGCCAAGCGTAAAATCAAAAAGGAAATAGCATCTATGCTTAAATATTTTCTGAAGCCCAAGTGTGAGAGAAGAGAGGACATTAGACGCTTATCTCATATGTGTTCTCAAAAAAATATTTTTGGAAGATAATGTGAATTAAGCATCGCATTTCTTACAAAGAAAAATATCTCACACGCAAAGTCAACATTAAATGGCAAACCCCCTTTATTAGCTGCTGAATATATTATTACAACTGCGGCATACCCATAACGGCAACAATCCCAACACAGACATGCTATAACTAGCTCATAGGCTATACATCAGGTTATAGTAGCAGTCTGTCCCCCCTTTCTTTGCTATCCTACCACATTATTTTTTTCACTCATTCTCTGGCCTACCTAGTAGCATTAGCCGCCACTTGGCTTTAATACTCCTTAGACATGGCCCAGTTCCCATGGGATAATTACAACACGGACATAACCTTGAGTCAGGCCTAATGAATATACTACAAACCTGGCAGCGTTTAGCGCCAGTTGCAAATTTACCTGCAGTTTTATATCTAGTACGAGTGCTCATACGGATCACACTATATCACTTTATTTGACTAAGTATCGGAGTATACCTAGCCAAACCACTAGCCATTCCTTGCGTTTTATTAATGAGGGCCGCATTGAAAAGCAGGGAAAAATACGTTCACGATTCGCAGCAGTATGGGTAAAACCTAAGATCTAATTGTCAAAGCTTCTGTCCAATAAAGCCCGTCTTTCTATAGTCAGCTATGAACTCATGCGAAATGAATATCACTAATTCTGATTTAATTCTGCCACTATTATTCTTCTTGTGTTGTGAACAGTTGCCTTCAAGTCTCTTTATGGGTTTGTTCTTTTGTCCTCCCCGTAGCATAGCAGCTAATGCTTGATGCCTCACATTGTGGACAAATGTGTCGTCATCACTTGTACTCGTTGGGAGTAATATTGGCACAAGTGCTTCACATTTTAGAGCAAAATGTGTCTTTACGATTTGTCCTTTTTCCAAAATGCGTCTTTTCGGTTAAAACCAAAAGCTTGTTCAAGACCCACACAGGCCTCGTTTATTGAGACCATGTTGTGCAAATGCCTTCTTCACATACACTGTCAATAGGAGTTTGCCTCTACAGTCATCGCTAGGAAAGTTGATCATAGAGAAATGTTTATACACTAAAAGATTATCTGAAAATTGATTTGATCTGGCAAGAGAAAATCAAATATACGATAGGAAGATATTAGGATACTTCATTTGTGCAATTATTTTTGCAATTATAGCTGCCAATTCAGTAATAATTTTCTCAAATTCACACAACAAACCATCGGTTACATATGTGATACTAAATGTAACAGCAGCTGTCGCTTCGTGTCTAGGCATAATAGTAGTCTGTCTTTATGGCATCCACGGAGCCCATGGTAGATCATATCTACTATTAACACTAGGTATCATTTCTTGGTTCGCCGCTGACCTGACCCTTGCCTATTACTATTTTGTATTGGGTATAGAAGAAGAAGTACGTGTATCTGCTACAGATTTTTTGTGGTTTATAGGATATCTATTCCTTGCGGCGCATTTGTTTACTGTGCTTAAGCTCATTCGAAGTAGGATCAAATTTGTGACTATCATTATAACTTCTATACTTTCAATGTTGTTTATCACCTACATTGCACTTGACCTGTCTAATTCAACACGATCTTTTGTAATAGATGATTATACAGCTTTTGTGGTTACTGTTGCCTATCCAATTTTAGATTTAATGTTGTTTCTTCCCTCAATGATAATATTGATTAGCATACGAAAGGATGATTTACAATCTATTCCATGGATCATTTTATCTCTCTCTCTATTAATTAATGCTGTTGCAGATGAGGCATACGTAATTGATTACGTGAAAGGTCATCTGCACAATTTACTGTTTTGGAATATATTCTATGTCACAGATTTCATAATTATGACAGGTGCACTATTTTGGTATTATAAGTTTCATGTCTCGCCTGGACGGAATAAAATGAAAGTTATTGGCTAACACTTGACCATTGACTAGTAATTGGTACTTTTACCGCTAATTTTAAGCCGCTACTTCCGCTGATTCCACTAGAGTATACGTCTTGGACTGTGCTTACTCCTATAAAAGGCGTCGAACAATTGATACGGTTGATTAAAAAGCATGAGACTTGCAAAAGGTGTCCACACATCCCTTATTGTCCCTCCAAATGGGGGTTGCAATTTCTATCTCAAGATTAAATCAGCGGTACTTCCATTGAACTCAGTCGTTTACTAAACAAGTCCAAGTAAAAGTGCAATTACACCACCAACATCGCACGGATTATGCCTTGCTACTCATTCATGCAACCCAAGCTTTCCAAAACGCTTTAGGTTGTAAATCATAATACCGGCTATTTGGAAGAATTGAGATGAAAAGGAATAACGAAAATTCTTCAATCATACTTAGCTCCAAAAACTGCGTCTCTCGTCATTTTCACATTAGGGTTTTATAGATTATTGTATACACGATGACCTTTTTTTGAAGATTCTTGAATAATCCTATAAAGGAATCGCGCACATCAGAAGCATGTATTATTTATTAAGGAATTCTTATATAATTCCGAACCAAACTCTTTTTAAGTTTAGAATACGCTCATTTAGCGTGAAGATCTCTTATCATTGTATTCCTTGCAAAAGAGAATTTGATAGCATGGAATCTGCAAGCGATCACGTTAGATCCACCAAGCATGAGGTGATGGAAGAGCGACCAGGAACTTGGATTTAGAAATTATAGTGTTGCTTTCCTTTTTGCAGCTGCGATTATGATTTTGGCAACATATTCCTCAATTCCTAGTTTACTAGCAACAGATCCCGCGTTGGATTGAAGAAGAGAATCGAAGTCATATTTCTTGTCGTATAACTATTGTTTCAAACGATCCGCGATATCCAAGTAATAGATTTCAAGTTGAGAGAAAATATGCTTCATTGCCAATGCAACGCTGTCATCTGCAATTTACTCTGAATAAGATGTAACAATTGCTTCCAATTTTAAGTTTGCCGGTAATACATGCTCAATTTTGAATATAACAGTTTGCTATATAGAATTTTTAGTCCAGATGGTATTTTTTAATGTACCAAAATTTTAATGATAATAATTATTGTTTCGAAAATTCTAATGAAACTCCTTGCAATGGATCATAATCGAATGTGTATGTTTCATCAAAGGATATTGGCATTGATTCTAATTCAGAATTCATGCATTCCGGACATGAGTGGGGGTATCTATCGGTGCTATTAAGGAATGATGCACACCAGAAGCATGATTTACACATCAAAAAATTTCTTTCAGAAGAGATAATGTGCTCCTGTTCAAATTGTATCTTCTTTTTTAGCATGTCATAATAAAAATTTTTCACAGCTGCCATTCTCCTATAGAGAGTGTGACTACACTATTAAAGTGTTACAGTACATATGTCGAATAACAACGGGCATGAACGAATGATGCGAGTTCTGAAACCTGCATCCTCCAGCTTCAAAAGCAAAGGAGCTCTGTCGTAGGATATATTTTCCGTATGGCCCTTCATAAGAGCAGCGTGAAATGCTGCTAATTCTGAAGATTCAATTCCTAAACTAGTGATTTTGTTAATAAAGGAATTATTTCTTTACATCCGCGATTGTTCTTCAATATCCTTTCTCTTCATCCAACTGATTTTATCCGGCCCAAGTCTTTGAGAATTTTTATGATGGAGGTATATGTGGCTCATACCATTTGATTAATCCTTAGTAGAACTGAAACATGATTATGTATGAACTCCACGGATAAACCATACTTCTCCAACTCTTTATCCGAATTCTCGTACTGATTGGAGGAATTCTCGTACTGATTGGAGGTGTGAATCGATTTTCTTCTGTTCTAAAATTGTGTCGGCTATTTCAATTCTTCTCATGTTTTTGCGTCCCATTTAGCTGCTGTCTTACGTGATCTGCCATCTTATTTAGTGGAATGGATATTGATAATCGCGTGATTTGACTTGCTATTGGAACCGAGGAGAAGAAGAAGAAACCTATTATATACAGTGCTCTTGGTGGAAGGATTTTTTTTGAAAAAAGGGTATGGAATTATATCCAATACCCTTCAGTAAATCACTTAGGTCCAGTTAATATCGCGTCACCGGGATCTCTTTTTAATTCCTGCGCAGGAGTATCCTTATCCTTTATTAACATGTCGCCGGGATCTCTTTTAAGTTCATCAGCGGTAATATTTAGCAATAAGTCACCGGGATCTTTTTTTAACTCCTGCGCTGGAGTACCTTTATCATTCAATAACAAGTCACCGGGATCTCTTTTAAGTTCAGCAGCTGTCATATTTTGACCTGTTGAAGCTTGCGGCTGCGCTTGAACACTCTTATGCGTAATCGTTAAGCTTAGGACGGAGATTACTGCTATCAAGCCAACGCCGCGAATTATATTTTTGTACAATGGTTTCATTAGTCACGATTAGAAATGCAACTATATATGGTTTTATGATCTTGGATAAACGTTGAAAAAAGAACCAGTTCTGCTGGTTCCACTATTACAAGTTTTCTCTCAACGAATTGATTTTATCTTACATGTAGGTTGAAACACTTGGTCCCTATTGCTACGTTACAACCTGAATGTGTATGACCACCATTCAACGCTACACCTCCTTCGTTAGCGTTACTGCCTGAACCTGTCGCAATACCGCCATTGGTTCCATTGCTGTTTTTTGTGCCGTCCTGACCGTTAGCAGTGCCTCCGTTTATCGCAAGACCACCATTACCTCCGTTACCACAATTAGTTCCACTGCAAGTGGCTCCATTACCGCCGTTGGCTGAGCCTCGTATAGCAAAACCGCCACTACCTCCGTTACCATTAACTGAATTATCTGAATTATCAGAGTTTAGGTTACCACCTGCCCCACCATTGGCTGAGCCTTGAATTGAAGTGCCCCCATTACCTCCGTTACCATTAACTGAATTTCGGATATTATCAAAATTTGTGCTGCCACCAGCTCCGCCATCAGAGGTGCCACCGCTAATGGCAGTGCCCCCATTACCTCCGTTACCATTAACCGAAGTACCGAAATTCTGTGAGTTGTTAGAGCCACCAGTTCCGCCATTTGATGAGCTGCCGCTAGTTGCAGTACCGCCACTACCCCCATTCCCGTTTATCGAAGCGCCAGAATTACCAGTATTAGAAGATCCACCAGTTGCTCCATTGGCTGTACTTTCCTGAACTGCAGTGCCGCCACTACCCCCATTCCCATTAATGGTACTTTCAAAATTAGGAGAATTATTCAAGCCACCAGTTCCTCCCTTAGCTGAGCTAGTGGAGTCCGCATTACCGTTCAACCCATTCTGCCCATCTATAGGAGATGCGTAGGCCTTTTGCTCAAAAGAAATTTCAGAAATATAAGGCACCATAATAGTTAAAGCAAGTCCTAGTAGAATTGTTATGAGGGATGTACTCTTGATCATCAGCTAGAAGATACTTACTTGCCAGAGATACTTAAGTTTTTTCCTATGAATACATTTAATACTAGAAGATAATTCATATATGTCCTAACTGATACTCGACTCGGCCTTATTTGGACTGGAACAACTATCGTTGCACATATACCTCATACCCTCAAACCCTTACTCCTAAGACTCACTAAATATGAAAAGTAGAATACGTTCATATAATATATCTACAAAAGGGTCATGAGCCTTGTAGTGAGGACATCGTAGTTGGCCAGAATTAACAGTACTCAAATCAGTAGTTTTATTGGTTTTACTTTTCTGGTCCTCTTGGTCTCAATTTCTGTCAGTGGCCTTTCTCGTAATCCTATCTTATTATTGGCCAGTAGCCACAAACTTGGTGTTCATGATACCTTTAAACATAAGGCCGGAGGAAAGAGTCAACACCTCCACCATCATAGTATTTCTGGTACAGACTCAAGATCAACAATAGATAAAACTGTCAGTAGTAATTCTAATATTAATACAGGCAACAAAACCGACAAGATTATAATCCTTACATTTGGAGATACTAAAAAGAGCCAATTTACAATAGCTAAACCAATTCTAGATCAGTATGGATTTAAAGCGAGCTTTTTCATTACATGCAGTTATGCTAATGATCGAGATCCACGATATCATCTGAATTGGAACCAAATATTAGCACTACAACAAGATGGACAGGACATTGAATCTAAGGGTATGACTCCAATTGATTTGAACAATATATCTTCTAGTGCTCTAAATTATCAGATAGGCGGTTCTAAACAGTGCTTAGAAAGTCACGGAATCAAGTCACCTAATTGGTTTGCAGCAAAATATGGAGATGTATGGAATAATGCAACAGTAATAAATGCAATATCAAAATATTATCAATTTGCAGACGATGGA
>NZ_QURE01000116.1 GCF_009898475.1 Nitrososphaera sp. AFS
AGTGGCTGGATCAGGTGTAGTGGATGGACAAGTAGTACCCTACCAGGGCCTCTTGCACCTGAACTTACTTCCAGTTAACTTAAGTCTGGGAGTCGGCGTTCAGAATAGCGGCGGACTTCTCGGCGGAGGTGGTGGCGGCGGCAGCGGCGGCACAGGCGGCAACGGCACAGGTACAGGTGGTGCTGGCGGTGATCCCACCAACAATGGCGCAGCTGCAGCAGCAGGCGCAGCAGCACCAGGTGGTAACGCTGGTAACTCAACTGGTGGAGCTGGTGGAGCTGGTGGAGCTGGCGGTACCAATAATGGCGCAGCTGCAGCAGCAGCCGCAGCAGCACCAGGTGGCAGTAACGTCACAGCCGGTAGTGGCGGAGCTGGAGGCACTGCAAATGCAAGTGGTGGTGCTTCAAACACATGTCAATTCGCAGGATGTGGCAATGCTGCTAGCGGAAATGCAACTGGCGGACCTGGCGGTGCACAAGCTAGTTCTGCTGATGGCGGAACTATAAACAACCCACAGAATGCAAGCGCAGGCGCTGGTGGAGACTCAAACACCTGTACGGCGGGTTTTGCGTGTAATAACCCTGGTGCACCCGGAGGTAGCGCTACAGCTACGAGTGGCGCAGCTACTAGTGGCACAGCAACCAGCGGATCTTCACTTGGTGGAGTAGCAGCAAGCGGTGACGCTAACGGCGGCAACAACACTGGTGGCGCTGGTGCACCAAGCGGCCCATGTAACGCATGCAATGGTGGCTCACCTAGCGGCGGTGCAGGCGGCAACGCATCTGGTGGCAATTCAGCCCCAGGCGGTGCAGGCGGTGCAGGCGGTGATGCTAGCGGCGGCTCAGGCGGCAACGCACCAGGCGGAAACAGTGGGCCTGGCGGCGATGCCCATGCACTTGCAGCAAGCATAATCGCAGCTCACGGCCTTCATCACTAAACCGAACATAGAAAATAGAAGCAGTCAAAAACTCTCTTTTTTTATTTTTTTTCAAAGAAACTTTATGTTTTAATGTAGAGCATATAATTCGTACTAGTGAGAAAACATCATATTTACTAGAGTTATCTTTCATATGGGCGCTACTCGATTCATTGTAATTTTTATCAGAAAGAGATTGCACCTGAGTGGCATGTATGGAAATAGATATAATTTAATGATAGTTTGCCATATGGTACCGCTAGTGGCCCCAGTGTGTTAAGTCACACCGGTGGGATGGCGGTAACACATATTCCCTCTGGTCCAGCATGATATTCTATTGTTTGCTGTCCTATCTTATTCTCTCTATTCGATAGATTGTCAAGCTTATTAGTAACCAAGGCGAAACTTAATAGAGACCTAAACTACTCCATACCTAGTTCATTATATAAAATTGTTCTACCAATTTCCATAGTTTGATAATCCAGAGTAATCAATATACTACATATTTTCAGTCACTTCTATTTACAAGCTCATTAGAGTCAATCTCGGACAAATTTCTCTTAAATTTTTATAAGAAGACTTTTCAGCATCCTATCATATTGCAAAATTAGCTTGATATTTCATAGTACAAATGCCAGCTTGAAAACTATGATTGAAAACTACGTTTCAAAACTATGCTAAAATTGTAATTAAAGTAAATATAAATCCATTGTTTTGTTACTATCTATGGTAACTGACAATCACAAGGTTGGTATGACCATCGGATTGGTGGCTGCGGTATTACTACTCACGTTAGTCCCGCTAAGCCAAACGATTCATCCAGCTTTTGCAGACAAACCAGATTTGTTCAGTGGGCTCAGTCACTCATTATCTGCTTCTGTAAGCTCCCACACACAAAATCTATGGAGTGGATTCGGTAACTCTGTGACTTCATCGAGCGAAAATGGAAATTCAAATGCCGGTCAAGGATGGGATGAGAATTCTGGTTCGCAACCTGGGCACGATTATAACTGGCATCATCATGGCGACGGCGGCAGTAGACACAATGCAAATCAATTCATAAAAAATAACCAAAATGCAGATTGTACCAGTACTGCTACTGCAAGTGGCGGCGATAGTAATGGTGGTAATGGAGGCAGCGGTAATGGTGGACTGGGCGGCAATAGTCTTGGAGGCAATGGCGGCAATAGTGCAGGCGGCTCAGGCGGCCAAAGTAACGGAGGTGCAGGCGGTGGTTCAGCTGGAGGCCCGGGAGGGAGCAGTAATGGCGGTAACGGTGCAAACGGTGGTAACGGTGCCGCAGGTGGTCCAAGCAATGGAGGTAATGGTGGCAATGTACCAGGAGGCCAAGGAGGTATAGCTGGTTCTGGTGGTGCCAATAGCAGAACAGACTGTCAAAACACAAGCACCTTCCACGTCTCCAACTCTGCATAGACAAACCATCGATGGTTTGCCGTCTCATACATTTTTTTAAGAAATTCCAGCTTTTCAGATATTGAGTCTATGATAAAGAAGATAATAGAAAAGATGAGATCGATCTACAATTAACAAACCATCACTATTACGTTTGTGATGGTGTATGTCATATTCGGAAAATGCTAGCATAACTGCTTCGATTTTCCTAACGTTTCAAGGAAGAGGAGTACAACGCAGACGGTGTAAAGCCTCGGAACACAAGCCAATCATATTATGCGGGTATGATCAACTGGGAGATTGTCTAACAGCCACTACTAGTTGAGGTACATCAAGTTTTGGACTGGCCCAATAACCTAAGTCATACTAACTCATTCTGGAAGCATTTGTGTCTCCCGGACAAAGCCATAAACGACTTGGATATATTACGAGTTTGCGGTCAGGGCTACAAGATTGCCAAATTCCTGCTAACTTGTCATTATATAAGTGAAGCGGGGTTCAATACTAGTCAACAAAGGTTCTCTAATTGCATTATACTTAGTTGGTTTTGTCAAAAACAGCGTTTTAATACTGTTGGAAGAGTTTGTAGCCACGGACAAAGACGTAAAAAATTCGTGTGTTCTACGAGCTGTTGGCAATTGTGCATAATATATACTGATGTAGGAAACAGGGAAATATGAAGCCGTGTTATAGACTTTATTTGACTTAACTCCATTGTGGCTGTACATTAGGTTTGAATGAGATTGAGGTAAATGATGGTGAAGACGCCAAGTTAGGTCGGCCAAACTTTGAGATACTATTTGCTATAACCTGATATCGCATTACTATAACGATGCATAGAGTCTTTACTTTTTTAAACGTTAGGCTGAAGTAATTAGTTTTGTGTCCCGGGACAATTTCATATATTTGATTGGTCATTCCTATCATTGCATGTCTAACACTTTGAAGCAAGGCAACCAAGAAAATAAGCTGTCGTAACCAGCCTCTGGTCATCAACAGTTATTCAGTTAAGTTGCCAAAGAATTCAGCATTGGGATTAATGCAAACCACCTTCGCTTATCTAATCTGAGGTTTCCAGAGACAAGCAATCGAGATGACTCCACTGACAAATTTTCGGTTGGCATACCTAGTCAGTAGCCAGTAAGAAAAGAAGGAGATCAGGGCCAAATCTATTTTACCTCTATGTTCTGCCACATCATTTGGCAGTAAACTTGTTGTTTTTTGATATTAACTGAGTAAAGCTAAACTGGCTTTATAGGATGAAATTGATAGGATCTAACTTAAGCAGATTGAGAGTACGTCTTGTCATCAAATTTTACTAATTCAATTTATGATTGTATATTATTTCGTGGATTGTAACGCAATTTAGGTTAATCTGTAGGCGTGATTTAGATGCTGCAATATGAGCATTGCAATCTGTTCTCAGGGAATGACTATCAACTCAATAGTTGTGTTGCGCGACTATTGCTCAATGACAAATAAAGTTCAGTAGAGTAAACTGTTCTCCCAGGTCCGATTCAAGATGCGATTTTCACAGAATCAATCATTTGCTGAACTGCCGGGAGATAGAGTGAATAAGTAGAGGGCTGCACTATGTATACCACTGCAAATAGTACATGTTTAGAGGGTATATAAGTCCACATTTGCATTGTTTTCTGGGTAAACCCGCCGAAAATATAGCTCGTAAGTTTTATGGCTGGCAACCCACCTAGTGTGGTAGTACTGTTTTTATATTGACTAATCAATGCTTGGCCCTGAGTATCTAATTGACTTGTATTCAGGTTCGCAGATGTTACGCCTTGCGGGGCAGGATACACACGTAAATCAACCTCTGCAAGACTAACATTGGCAAAGTTCAATGAATTATGAAATCGATCTTCTTTCAACAGGAACGCAGCAAATGTATTCCTGACCAGGTTATCTTGCTGCTTTACCCAGTTAGAGGGGTACTGCATCGTCACAAGCCTAAATCAGGATTTTTATATGTCAAAAGCGCAGTTGTCTGATTGCTAGTAAAGTTCTGTGCAAATGTGCGTTGATAACTGTTTGAACAGAGTAAAAATACAATAGCAACCATTACTAATATCGATATTCTTATTGTGATGAAAGCTGTAGTCATTTCTTACTTGTTGTTACGGATGACGTATTAACCTATTAATGTTAGCTTCTTTAAATAAAAAGATATAATCTTAAATGAAAATAAAAACGTTAGGTTTAATTACAGCAACAACAGTTTTTCACATTTTTTAAAGGTTTAATTATCTTTTTCATACCTTTGCATATCCTATCGTATCAGCTTTTGTTAATTGATTCTTAAGTTCGCCAATAATTTGGCTGTCGCAGATCTGGTAACGTATGCTTTACCATATATCGAAATTATATGCTTATGAAATCATCTATCCTCTTTATCACTTTGCAATTTACAACAATGAAAGGCCCCAATATTGCATATTAATAAAGCATAATTTACTGCTATTTTGCTATCTCCAGTGAATTGATAAGTTTTTGAGCAGCCGGCAGATAAAGAGAAAACTTGGAAGGTGGTGCAATGTATAGGATCTCAAACAATATATGCTTATTTGGAACAAATGTCCAAATTTGCATTTCTTTTTGAGTTATGTCTCCAAAATAATAATTTACTATTTTAATTGCTGGCAACCCACCAAGGGTTGTTGTACTATTCTTATAGTATCCGATAATGGTTTGGCCCCCTGTATAGATCTGGTTAATACCCAACTTTGCCGAGGTCTCGTTGGGGGGTGAATTATAAACTCGCAAGTCTATCTCAGCAAGAGTAGTATTCGTAAAATCATAAATGTTTTCGTGCTGAAGCTGGAATGCAACGATCGTATGTAACAAGAGTCCATCTTCTATTTTTGTCCAGTTTGAAGGATATTTCAGCTTGATACCAAAGTCAGGGTTCTGATAGGTCAAAAGGGTTCCATTATTGGCGTGAGCTTGAGTTTGAGCTTGGCCATGAGCGAAAGCCTGCTTGACACTAATGAACCAGCCTGAAGTCAAGATTACAGTTGAGGACAATAGCAATATAGCGATTAGTATGAGTTCGGGGACTGCAAATATGCTACACAAGCGTTTTGGATTATTACTCCGCTTGGCAAACATTTTGAAATGATAACGATACTTCAAGCCGTTGAAAATTTTTTTCAATTTCGTATAAGGAATTTAAATTACTTTATTAACGTTCTTAATTAGGAAACCGATAGGGGACTTGCAACGATAATGCCTTAAGGCGAGGAGCGAAGACCACATTAACAATGGTCAGGCCGTTCGCATCAGAAGGAGCACATTGGAGGTAAGAGTTCTGGGCAAAATTGCAGAAACTAAAATTCACATGGATAGGACGGTGCTGAGAGTATAAACTGGTCGTTTATGGCCAATAATTGAAACTTTGAAATGGCTATTAACGGAGATACTGGACGTAAGTAGGTGGTAATAAAACAAGGTGTTCGTGAGGGTCGCAATTGAGATGTGCAGTTGAGTGTATTGTATCGATTGGTTTGGTTCGCGTTAAGAAAGTTGGCTGGTTGGTAATTGGTATCTTGTTTCAAATTTTATAGTTCTACGACGCGCACGTGTCTAGGAATTTGTATTTGCGACCAATTCTTTATCTTGGGAAGAAAATGGCCATGATTGTGGGTTCGGTTGGCAATCATATCTTTTCCATGATTCAATCTTCTTTTTTAGGATGTCTTCATCAGGAAATAAACTCAACTGAGGAATGATTGCACCCTTTAAGAAAAAGTGACAAAGGGGTATGGCACAAAAGAGGCTATCTGATACCAACTCCCAATTTACCATCGTGAGATGAATAATTAGTCAAGTCTTGATTACTAAGTAGGCACATAATTACTACCACACTTAAGTAATTTGAAGTTTCAATTACAAATTAGAATGACATCACCTTCCTCTTCATCATTTAACCATAGAGTAGCTCTTGTTACAGGAAGCTCAAGTGGAATAGGCTATGAAACAACTTTAATGCTAGCAAGAAATGGTTTCCTAACATATGCCACAATGCGTGATCTCAAAAAAAGTGAGCCAATAAAGGTAGTACAGCTGGACGTTACCGATGACCGATCCGTCAAAAATGCAGTACAATCAATCACCTCCGAATGTAGCAAAATAGATGTATTAGTAAACAATGCGGGTTACGCACTTAATGGGGCATTTGAAGACATTGCAATGGAAGAGCTCAAGGCTCAGTACGAAACCAATCTGTTTGGTGTTGCAAGAGTAACTCAAGCCGTCCTTCCGTTAATGAGAAAACAGAAATCTGGAGTTATAGTGAATATAAGCTCTGGTGTGGTACCCATGGGTGGTTTCCCCGGAGGTTCAGCTTATGTTAGCACAAAATTTGCCATCGAAGGTTTGAGTAGATCTATGAGATATGAATTGGAGTCATTTGGAATAAAAGTGATTTTAGTAGAGCCCGGAGTTATTGGAACAAACTTCTTTAATGCCGTGGTCGTCGCCAAGAAATCTAAAGATCCAAGTTCTCCATATTCGCGGATAATGGAAAAAATGGCTCCAAGGTTTGAAGAAATAATGAAAAATGCATCCTCTCCTGAACTGGTTGCAAGGGTAGTGCTCAGAGCTATTACCGACGAAAATCCCGGTCTCATATATTTAGCGGGAAAGGATATAGAAGAGTTGAAGGAAGCTAATAGAGGCATGTCTGATGAAGAGTTTTATACAATGATGAAGAAAAATTTTAATTTAGATAGTATCGAGTCTACGATTGGGGCCAAAAATTAGTGTTGAGAACAATTTACAAACGGCTGTTATCGTTTTGGCTGGAGGAAACAAATTGACCCGTTCTCTGAGATGCAGAAATGGGCCGATAATATAATAATCTCCAAGAGTAAGAATGCGATCTTGGCAGCAAACGATTATTTTGCTGGATTTGGTCAAAAAACTTGCTGAGGATGCATTAACACAACAAAGAGTAACTGCAGGCGAACTTCAGAATTACTTCAATTTTAAAAGAGAGATGGCCTACCACGAAATATCTATGGAGGATTGCAGCATTTATGAAAATAATAAATGTGATTAAAAAAACGACCGATTTGCATCACGCTGTAGTCATTTCCAAATTTCGTACTATAGATGAAGTAAACCACGGGCCGATACTGCTCGACCATTTAAAAGGTGAGATAAACTAACTAAGTGAGATGAAAAATGCGCATAGGCAGGTTTTGAAAACCTACATGGAGTTAGAATCGTTTGGGTTGGGCCTCAAAGAACTCAAAATTCTAGTTCGTACAATAAGAGAAATCTCTAGACGAGATAATGAGATTCATCCTTGCGACCAGTAGGTTTTGTTCACACATTGAAGAAGATTATGACAGGATTTGGGATTTAGATCAAAATTGGAGATTTTAAGATCCGAAATTCGTGATGAACAGTTGAAACGAGCAGCAATCCAAAGCCAGCCGTACGGAAACGGCTGGATGGATATCTTTAGGTCATATCAGGCGGCGCAAGTTCCGCGGGGGTCGTTACAGACACCAAAGATGTCAAAAGGATAAAATGGGGCTAAGATAGATAATGAAGCTGATTCAGGTTCTAGTATTCGTTCAAATCCTAAAGCTGCAAATTTTAAAGCTCTGTTGCCTACTCAATAAGAAAACCAAAGTTCCTCAGGAGAGAAATCAAAGTTTGAAAAAGATGACGAGCCTTCTGATGAACAAGTACGCCTCTTCCAGGAGAGTTTACAAAAGAATTATGGGAAACCACTTAATTTAGATATGAATAATACTTCCGCCACTCAAGGAGTTACAAGATCTTCGCTTTTCCAAAATAAGAAGGGCACGGATAGTGATCTTGATCTGGATACCAATTCAAAGTAAAATTCTTGTTTCAACGCTCTATATTCTAGGAACACAAGCTAGCCATTAGGGATACGGTCTGACAGAAAATAGTCTTCTACTGCCATAATTGATATATATAATCAGCCAGCACTCTTTAGACAATAAACCATGATGATGTAAAATGCAAAAGGCAACAGTTATGATCCTCTTATTAGCTTATGCGACACTACTTTTATCTATTCTTATCCCTTCGTCATTAAAGAACAGGATAGATAGTGTGAATCATGCATTTTATGTGGTCTATGCTCAGACCAAAGCTAATGCTACTGGAGCAGGAAATGCAGCGTCAAATTCAGTTTCAAATGGTACAAAGGCCACAGGAACTATTTCGAATGCTACTAGCAACACTGGAACAGGGACAGGAGCTGGCGCACCAACAATTGCAACAGAAGGAGACATTAAAAGCCCGCCTCCCCCTAAAACACAACTTCACCCACAAGTAATAAAAATAAAACATAAAGCGCCAGTTTCCCTTAGTTCATTGGGTTTACGTCATAATTTCAGTACGAGCAGACCTAGTGTCGCCATAGTCGTACCCGTATTTACTGCAGCAGCTTACAATGACGCATTTTATACATTTTATAAGCATTTTCAATTTGCAAAGGTTGGACAGAATATTACGAAGAATCTTTACCTTTTATCTGCCAAGATAAATAGCCCCAAGTCAAGAGTAATTTCCGCTGTAGCCGCATCTTCGATTTCATTGCCTTATTTGGTTAAACATCTTGAATTAGTCGTACCAAGAGTTAACCTCTCTATTATAACGGATACCGATGTGGACAGCGGCTCGATATTTACAAACAATCTTAATACAACTAATCGATACGACATCCTGATTCTAGGTCATCAAGAATACGTTACACAACAAGAATATAATAACTTCAGAACATTCGTAGCAAATGGGGTTTGGATGGCAACGTATTTTACGCACAAGTAGGGTATGATAGGCCAACTCAAACTGTAACACTGATAAAAGGTCATGGCTGGGCCTATAATGGCAGATCGGCATGGAAAAGCGTGAGTGAAAGGTGGTTGAACGAAACTTCGCAATGGGTTGGAAGCAACTCCCTTTGTTCAACTGCTTGTGTGATTAAATTTGCAAATAATCCGTTTGAATATACGCACCGTGAGGAACAATATTTGACGAACAGTAATGACACCATCTTATTAAACTATAACGAATCACTTTCCAATCTCAATCCAAACACTCCAAGAAACGTTACATTAGCACATATCTTTACAATTGGAGCATATGAGCTAAAATATAAAAAGGGCCTTGTGATCGGAACAGGGCTATATACAGATCAAATCATAAATAATCGCTCATTTCTTGTATTTTTAGACCACTTATTGTTTGGTTAATTTTTGAACACTAGTAATAAGCTGACCAATAACAATAAATACCATCGAACCAAAAAATGGCTAACTGACTAGACAGAAAATATGCAGTTTTTCCGGCGTGAGCCTTGATGAAGCTTTACAATCCCAACCCAGTTTTGGATAGGATATAGAGATGATCGATCTAATCCAATACGGCCAGGTTGCCATTTCCTGCAATTTGAAAATAAAAGTGCAATTGTTATCCATATTGGTTTAGGCCTGTTATCCATATTGGTTCTGCTGCAGGGTTGCAGATGCAAGCAAGCTAATGCAAAACGTGTAGAGCTTAGCAATTAGTAAAATTTCCAAAATCAAACGTGCTTCTAATTTGATATAATAGCTCTTTTAAGACAATTCTGAGTTTTTTGCCAATTGCAGGCCTACAGTTGAATAGTAACCAAAAATTAGCTATAAATGGGCCCAATAGCCCTTAAGCAACAAACTCGTCTCAGTTTTTCATTAACAATATACTTTTATACTTAAGTATCATATGCAAGATATGTATAGAAGTTATTTCCTAATTGGAGTAACAATTGCCGTAATGGCAGGACTGTTAGTTCCAGTTTTGCCTCTTCAGACCAAAGCAAGTACGTGCTAGCGCAGCGGGTGCGAACCGGGCATTTTTTGCAACCCACTCGTCTGCTGTGACAGCTAGACATGTTGCACCTACGAGAGATACAGGATGCCAATCCGGCGGTGTCGCAGTTGCGAATCAGGGTGCCTCTTGTTTTGCAGTAAATAACGGTCAAGCTGCAAGAATCAGCCCGAACATTCAAACTTCTGGATCCTCATGCTCTGCATCAAATCAATTCGCATCTAATCAATTGGAATCCGCAACGAAGTAATAATACGTTGTTGTTCTTGATACGGACAGAGCAGTACGCCATCCTTTTTTCTGTATGATTGAACACTGTGAACACTAGTTCTTGCTTAGAAATCAAAATTGTTTTGTTGTACAATAATGTTGGTTGATAGTGGCTTATATTAGATCAATCAGGCACTACTTTATGATATTGCTTGCATTTAGTGGTCTTGCTATACACTTTCGTGCTCGTCTTTAAAGGGTTTGTGTGGACATATTCCACAGTCAAAAGTTTGTCGCCAGTAGCATTCAATTGAACCTGAGTACATCTATTTTATTACTGAACACTTTGTAGGTTAGATTAAGAATCTTACTCTTTGTTATGTAACAGCGCCGGTTGATGGGATACGACATCCATCCATCCGTGTTAAGAGCACTTACTAATCAGCAACTGGAGCGCTATCCTTGTTGAATTAGCTCTAACTCTTTTTGTTGTAGATGTAATGTCTTGCAATCTTCTTTGCAGCTATTTACTTTCATCATTATTCGATCAGAATTGCAGGCAGTAGTTTGGATAAATTTATTGAAATTTGAAAATAGAAATCGGGAGTACCCAGAAGGCACATCATTATGGAAGCTTACAACAATAACATTTAATGAAATTCTCGAGAATTGGTGGATGCTATTGATAATTGGCTTTAAGATATTTTTAGCTTCTACAAATTTCACTTGTGGATCATTCAAAAATAAATGAAGTATATCAGATACAATTATAGTTTTGGTATCGAATTTTTTCATAACCTTTGGTAATTCATTAACAGCCAACTCTTCGAGTTGATATATAGTAAACGGTCTGCTAACGACTATTCGCTTTAATATATTTTTGATGTCAAGTCCATATTGACGTGCGAGATTTACACATCGGTAAACATCAGAACAATTTCCTGCATCAATAATTATTACGTTTTCAGAACCAAATCCACCGTGACTCTCCGGCAACAAAGAGCTAATAATTAGTCTTTCAACTAGAGTTTTTGAATGGTTCCCAACAATGCAAACGCGGTCACTGATTTCAAGATTCAAAACAGAATCGATTTTTTCGATATCAAAACATAATCTGGAAGCGGTTTGAAATTTTGGCCTCAATAATGGTTTTTGTACCATAGTTTGCTGTGCTGTACTGGTTGTTATGGTTTGGCTCGAAAGTAAACTGCCACATTTTGGACATTCTTCAGAAGATGTTATTTCTGTCCAGTCGATCACCTTGTATGTCTCAATGATAAGATTATTACAACTTGAGCATAAATATCGTAAAACTTGATGATTAGGATTCATTGAGAATGAACATTATTATCACATGGTAGGTAATAAACCAGATTCAAACACACCATTTCACATATTTTCTTTACTTTTTCAAACATTATGAACTCCAATTCTATCTGGCAAGCTACATGATATGATATGATATGATATGATATGATATGATGACGTATCAGCCTTGTGACTCTGAACTGATTCCCATTTCACTATAATTTGTTGCCAGAAGAGATGAGCTATGCAATCCATTCTTATGCTGGTGCAGTTAGCATGAAAGTATAATACGGAATTCTGTATATTGTATTGTAGATCTATAATGTCGAGATGTAAGCATATGGCACTGCGTCCGGGGATAATAACCAATACTTTGACTATTTTAAAACGTGTTGCATGTGATGAAGTTGGGCGATAGGTTGACAAAATAAGGCCTGAAAAGCAAAAGTATTCAGAGTCTTTGAAGTAACGCCTTGCCATAGTGGCACTGATAATACCAGTGCCATACCTCCGTTCTGGCCTGGTGCTATCAATGTTTCATCAAGCACTTCACAGCCAGGCCGCTGTCCTTAACCTTTTTTCTTTTTGTTTTATTTGTTGATGGTGGAATAAGTGGGCTCCACCCAGGAATATAGATTCAAAAATAATATTTACGCTTCCGATCGACTACACGGTATGTTCTCCCATTTTATCACAAGTCTAGTCTGATTCATTAGATCTAAATTCTATCCTAAAGAATTAGGATTATAATCTATATTTGACTAAAATAGCTAAGATAGATGCCTGTGTGTATCGTGTATTGAGATATTACTAGGTATTTCGTCTGTGCTATCATTACCCACGACCGAAGTTAAAAGTAGCATCTTTCTTTTACTATATTTAGTAAAATATTATGACCACTTCAAATAAATAGAATCATCTTCAGCTACCTCTGAATCGGTGATATGGTGGTTTTAGTTTCCTCAAACTATATTTCCAGATACTTAATTGAATATACAACAAAAAAATGGAGGCATGAATTTTGAATTTGTCTGAATATTACATGCGGTGTCCAGAGTGCCAATCATCTCCTATTCATGACCCTGCAATTGGGGAGTACATATGTCCGAAATGTGGCTATGTGGTGATTGATGAGATTAACGATTATGGCCCAGAATCCGTGTCTTCAGACGTTGAGGCAAGATCAAAAAACATACGTGCTAGTGGATATACCAGTTTTTCATTTCACGATTATGGCCTACGAACTAAGATTGGTTTAGCGTCTAGAGATTATACTGGCAAATCAATTAATCAGCAAGCGGCAGAACGAGTTTATAGAATAAGGAAATGGCACTCAAGAATGAATATATCATCTCCTAAAGAAAGAAGACTATTCAATGTCCTATCAAGAATAAATGAAATTTGCGATATTACTGGACTTCCAAAGTTACTGGCAGAAACTGCAGCGGTGATTTACAGAAGCTTTGAAAGTAGGAGTGAGGCGAAGAGAAAATCCGTATTATCTATGGCTGCGGCGACAATCTACCTGGCTTGTAAAACGTGTTCAGTAGCAAGGTCACTCGATGAAATAGTACGAGCAACTGGCAGGGTCACCCAGAATAATAAACCGGATGTGAAACTAGCTTGGAGATATTATAAAATGTTAGTTATGGAGATGGGCCCATCAACATTATCAGAACGATCTGCTACTTTGACTTCAAAACAACAATCAAGTCTATTGTCGAATGAAAAACCTTTTTCAACAACTTCAATTTCAAGCCCGTCATCTGTTTCTGTTCCTGTCCTTGCCACCTCGGGTCTGAATCTAATTTATTATATCGCCAAACTGACAAATATGGCCAAAATAGAAACGAGAGTACAGAGGCTAGCCATTGAAATGGCGCAGCATTCTAACAATAGCCGTCAATTAGATGGCAAATCTCCTAACGGACTTGCGGCGGCATACATCTATATAGCTGCAATATTGATGGGATTCAATCTTCCACAGCTCGAATTGTCCAACCTTGCAACCACAACTGAGGTCACAATTCGGAACAGATGTAAAGACATACTATCCAGTTTCAGAATTGTAATAAAAGTCAAGCCGCTCTTAGAGAGAAGACAGGGTGTTATCCTGAAATAAGAAAGATGTTATTATAGTTAGCATTACAGACAATTAATGGCATGATTACAACGG
>NZ_QURE01000117.1:0-2479 GCF_009898475.1 Nitrososphaera sp. AFS
TTGTACATTGTGTCCAGTGATAAAAATGACCGGTTAGATCCATCATTGGTCGTGGGTTCAGTCAAACTACATAAATTCCAACCTAGCGGAACGGTGATCTGGACAATGGTTGGAAAGGACAGAGAGCACTGGGTAGATACAAAACTTGGCTTTTGCTCCTGTAAGGGATATTATTATAGGACGCTATCCGATGGACGGAAGTGTTATCACCTAACATATGTAGAATTGGCGATAGAGAAACAACAGTTCACAACAATTGAGTTTCATGATTCAGAGCGCATGTTCTTCTTAGGCGGACTAATCTCTGATTTAAAAAACTCTCTGCTTTATACTTGATTTCCGAACTTGAGGCGCTCCTATGAACTCCTGGCAGCCAGAGTCGTTGGTCTTTTACAGACTACACGTTATTTTGTACCCCTAGGTCTTAAAGAAATTAAGCCGTGGGTATCGAAGTAGTTTAATATTTAGTTTACAAAAATACTTCCAATTGTGCGGAATCAAAACGTATTGATCGTTGGTTCAGGCGGCCGAGAGCATGCTCTTGGTTGGAAGCTATCCAAAAGCGACCTCGTTGAGAAGGTGTACTATGCGAGTGGCAACGGTGGAACTTCACTGAATATTGATATCAACCCAACTGATTTCAAAAGCCTTTCAAAATTTGCCAGAGATCACGAGTGCTTCACCGTAGTAGGACCAGAAAAGCTTCTTGAAAGCGGCATTGTAGACTTTTTTATGGAAGAAGACCTACCCATCTTCGGTCCTACAAAAAGAGCATCGATGCTCGAATCAAGTAAAATATTTTCAAAGCAATTCATGAATGCTAATAATATACCAACGGCAAATTTTTCCACTTTTTCAGATGTAGAGAAAGCAAAGGACTATGTCGTCAGACAAAAAGATAGGAAGCTGGTAGTTAAGGCAGACGGGTTGTCTGGAGGCAAAGGAGTAGTGGTTTGTGATAGCTCTGACGATGCTGTTAAGACATTGGATTCCATGATGATCCATAACAGACTTGGGAATAGTGGACAAAGAGTAGTTATCGAAGAAAGGTTGTTTGGCGAGGAGGCATCTTATATAGCCAT
The DNA here is from genome assembly GCF_009898475.1 of Nitrososphaera sp. AFS. Classification (GTDB taxonomy): domain Archaea; phylum Thermoproteota; class Nitrososphaeria; order Nitrososphaerales; family Nitrososphaeraceae; genus Nitrosopolaris. The sequence goes on from NZ_QURE01000117.1 coordinate 1,083, forward strand.
TTGCGACGGAAAAACTCTTCAGCCTTTGGCATCAAGTAGAGACTATAAAAGATTATACAATGGCGACATGGGTCCAAACACGGGCGGCATGGGCAGTTATTCACCCACTCCCCTCATAAATGAGGATATTGATCGCAAAATTCTTGAAAAGATAATGCGACCAGCGATCTCAGGAATGAGCAGTCAGGGAAAGCCATTTAGGGGCTTCTTGTATGCTGGGATACTCGTAGATCATCTCAGTAAAGAGCCTGTTGTTCTTGAATTTAATGTAAGAATGGGAGATCCAGAGTGTCAACCTCTTATGACGAGGATGAACTCAGACCTCTTTGAATATTTGCAAAATGCCAGCGAGGGAAGACTTGACACAATGCAGCCTATCAACTGGACTGTACATTCGGCTGTATGTGTAATTATGGCATCTAAGGGATATCCAAGTTCTTATTCAAGCAGGGAAATTATACAAGGGCTAACAGACATCAGGGGTACAAATGTTGCTGTTTTTCATTCTGGTACCTTACGAGACGAAATGGGGAATGTACTAACTAATGGAGGCAGGATACTTGGGGTGTGTGCTCTAGGCCCGAATGTGTACGAGGCATCAGAAAAAGCGTATTCTGAGGTCGGCAAAATAAAGTGGGGTCAAGATGCCCAGTATTTTCGAAACGACATAGGAAAATCAACATTGCCGAATTAGAAATAAAAAATCCTTTTTTCTGTCAGCAAGATATCTAATTTCGTATCATGATTCAGGTGTGGAACTTGCTGAACCACCTGAGAATCATAGGCAAGTCCCACACAAATAATTGAATTTCTCTTATCGGCCAAGAACCTATCATAATAGCCATATCCATAGCCTATCCTATAACCACTGGTGTCAAATGCTAATCCAGGAACAACAACAAGGTCCAATTTTTGCGAAACTCGTTGAGCCAAATGGGCAATTGGCTCTTTTATGCCGAACTTGTTAGTATAAAAATTGGTGCTGGGTGTGATTCGATAAAAGTCCATGAAACGTCTGCTAATTTTGGGAAGTGAAATAACTTTATTGTTCTCAAAAGCCTTTTCGGTAATTCTGAAGGTACGCACTTCTGAACCAAATGGATAATAGCTCGCAAGTACCTTGCATTGCTCGAATTCTTTTAGCGTGACAAATTTTTCTTGTATTCTGTCACTCTTGGTTCTGATAGCTGCAAGTGACAAAGAGTCACGTTCTGACCGCGTAAGCTCGCGCACTTTAGCCTTTAGCGTCATCAACTTTGTTTGTTTCAACTAATGTCTTAAATCACGTCTTTGCACAACGATGAGGCAGCGACGGTATTTGCTAAAAGCATCGATATGGTCATAGGCCCTACCCCTCCTGGCACTGGCGTTATCCATTCAGCTACCTCCTTCACATT
>NZ_QURE01000117.1:2508-9751 GCF_009898475.1 Nitrososphaera sp. AFS
ATGGAGCCGAGTTTAACCATGTTCGATGTTATCACAAAATCCTTCCTGTTTCCTACTGCTGAAATCAAAACGTCTGCGCCTTTGATTTTTTCGTTCAACCCTTTTGTCTTGGAATGACAAATGGTGACTGTCGCATTTCTCTCTAATAATAGGAAAACTAGTGGTTTGCCCACCAATGGACCCCTATTTATGATAGTTACATCTAGAGAACTGATATCGATGTTGTGAAAATTTAAAAGGGCTAATATGCCGGATGGAGTACACGGCTTCAGAGTTGCTTTTCCGCTCATTAAAAGACCCGCATTGTATGGAGTAAGGCAGTCCACATCCTTGAGGGGATCAAGGACTCCAAGTATCGAAAATTCATCCAAATGTGAAGGAAGCGGTAGTTGAATCAATATCCCGTGTACAGTGTTATCAAGATTCAATGTCTTTACAAGCTCTTGTAATTCAGCTTGCGTACATTCTGATGAAACCTTATGATCTCGCGTCAAAATACCTGCTGCTTCAGCTGCCTTCTGCTTATTTCTAACGTATATCGCTGAGCTCGGATCATTTCCAACAAGTATCGTTGCCAAACAAGGTTCAATCCCCACTTCCCGCAATTTACTAACTGACCTTTGGACATTCGATTGCACACGAGCAGCCGCAGCCAATCCGTTCAGAATTTTAGCGGTCAAGGGGCTATTGAGTTCTCAAGTATTATTTTTATCTATGCTTAATATATTACATCATTTCGATTCTTAGCCCTTCAATCAATTAATGATATTCGGCGGCCGTCGATCTTTAGATTCCCCTCTGAAAATAATCTTAGCGCCTCTGGGTAAAGTTTATGCTCTATCTCCAATATTCTTTGACTTAATGATTCTTCAGTATCACTATCAAAAATCGAGATTGCTCTTTGCATTATTATTGGTCCAGTATCAACCCCATTATCAACAAAATGAATAGTGCATCCGCTTACTTTGGCACCGTACTTGAGAGCTTGTCTCTGAGCATGGAGACCAGGAAATGCTGGAAGTAGTGAAGGATGGATGTTCAATATTCTCATCGTATATCTTTGAACTAAACGGGGGCTTAATATTCTCATAAAACCCGCTAGACATATAACACCAGTTTTTGGGCGTACACCAAATTCGTCCAACACTTGGACTAATTCATCATCAAACGATAGTGTCTTGTCTTTGCCTTTGGACAGAACGTATGTAGACACCCCAAATTTTTGTGCCGCTAAATTTAGGCCAGGCGAGTCAGAGCGATTCGAGACAACGACTTTAGGTCTAACGTTCCTTATCTGACCTTCGTCAATTGACCTAAGGAGAGCTTCCATGTTGCTGCCTCGTCCTGAAATCAAGATTGCAAGGTTTAACAATCCAATTTCTTTTTGACAAGGTTTCTTAAAAATTGTGAAAAAGGAAAATCATATATTAAAATAGAACCCAGAATCATGATTCAGGTCGTTCTTGCAGAGTTCGATCACCTTAGAAAATTCCTGTATAGTCGTACGCATGAATAAGGTCACAATTTCGCTGGATCCCACTAGATGTATTCCAGCTGATTTGGCATTCGTGTCCCATGCACACACAGACCACCTTAGCAAAACCTACTTCAAATCAGGTGTTAACAAGGTTCTTACTTCCAAGGAAACCATGGATATTGCTCTTGCAAGGGGATTTTCTATCGGAAGAATGCATGAAGATAACAGTGTGCAGCTTCTGAACACTGGCCATATTCTTGGCTCTAGGGGGCTTCTTGTCGATCATGAACTGTTTTATACTGGTGATATTTCGATCAGAAAACGCGCCTTTATGAGTGCCGAGCAAGTTCCACGCGTAAAAACCCTCATTATTGAGTCGACGTTTGGGAGGCCACATTATATTTTTCCAGCTGTGAGTGAAATCATTCACAAGACTAACGAAATTATTTCTCAAATGTATGACCACGGCATTCCTGTACTATTGATGGGCTATCCTCTAGGCAAGGCACAGTTACTTGCATATTTATTTCGACACTGGGAGCCATTTTACACTTATGATTCCGTAGCTTCAATGAACTTAATTTACAGAAAATATGGAGTACCGCTGAAGGACACTATGGTTTTTTCAGAAGCAAGCGAGAAAGGGTTACTTGCTAAGACTAAACCTTGGGTAATGGTCTGTCCCGTTATGCATTCAGGTAGCACCTTCGTGAAGTTTATGAAACAAAAATTTGGCGCCGTTTCGGTAGGATTCAGCGGTTGGGCAATAGACCCCCGATATCGAGCAGCAATGGGATTTGACTATGCATTGCCATTGAGTGATCATTGCGACTATTCGGAACTCTTAGAGGTTGTTAAATTGTCAGGAGCTGAGAAAATATACACATTCCATGGATTTGCTGCAGAATTCGCAATTTCACTCGAAAAACTCGGATTTAAGGCCGAGGCACTAAAGAGCTATCCAAAAAGAGGTCGGGTTCGACATAGAAAGCCTGGGGTTAATAGAATAGATTCATATTTTTAGACAGGCTGGATAAAAGGCAATCAATCAGAATATTCTTCCTTAAAGTACGGGATTACCTTATTACCGAACATTTCAATATTTTTAAAATACCCCTCTCCCCAGAACCTAATTATAAAGTGGTTCGTGCCCGCTTTAATAAAACGTTCTAACATTTGAATTACATCGTCTGGTTTTCCCACTCCGATCGCGGTTCTAGCAATGCTGTCAGGGATCTTCAAAGCTGCTTTTTTCATTTGCTCCATCAATTCTGGTTTGTTCATGGCATATTCGGTAAAATACTTTCGAAAATCAAATTCAGAATCCTGTTGTATGTTATGAGCTGCTAATAATTCTGGCTTATAGAGGCTAACCTTCACTGCATTTTTCATTTTGTTCCATGCCTCTTCACCATCGTCTGTGAAATAAATGTCTACGTCATTGGCAAACTGAAAACCAGACAAATCTCGTCCATTTTTGTTTGCCTTATCGCGAATAACTTGCGCGTGTCTTTGAAACAGTTCTGGTGTATAACCTATTGGAATCCATCCATCACCGTAAATTGCGCAGAGCTCTAGCGTCTTTTGTGCTCCGGCGGCTATATAAACTGGAGGCCGTGGTTTTCGGACACTTTTACTTTGTAAACATGCGTTAGAAAGCCTATAGTATTGACCAGTGTAATCGACCCGGTGATCCGGACTTGAGTCGAAGAGCTTTTCAATAACTTCTAACTGCTCTCTAAATTTTGTCACTGGTTTCGAAAATTCTATCCCAAAGTCTACAACATTCTGGGCTTCCCCCGCTCCTATACCTAGAATGGCTCTGCCGCTTGTGATTCTGTCCAAAGTGATAGCAGAAAGGGCGATAGCTGAGGGATGTCTTCTGATAGCATCAGTCACACACGTGCCTAACTCAACATTTTTAGTAACCGAACCTATAGCGGCGAGCATGAGCCAAGCATCATTTACTATCGCATTCTTCCATTGTGGTACATTAGAATGATCCATTGTCCAGATGGAATCATAGCGCATCCTATCTGCAATCTGACAAGCGGTAATTATTTGAGTTTCATCTAGCCCCAATCGAGCAACATTCAAGCCCTGAGTGAATCCAAATTTCATTCGCATTTCATCCTCCGCACTAAACTAGGAAAGGGCCGACAAGTCTCTAGTTGTCCATAGCAGAATTGAGGATGACGACTAAAATTCATTTTGAGACAATTGATGCAAGGGGAACGCTTACTTAAATATATCTTGCTTTTTCAGTAACAGCGATCTTATTTGTTGAGAACCTTTAAATAAGATTTACGATTTTTTCATCCTGTTTATGCTTCTTCCGTCTGAGATTGAAGCCAAATCTCTCATCCCAGCTATAAGGGCAATTTTGGCCAAGAAGCTTGTGCAAGAGTACGAAATGAAGGAGGAAATTGCCGCGAGGGTATTAGGGGTTACTCAGGCTGCAGTGAGTAATTATCTCAGGGGAACTAGGGGCGATGTTCAACTTATGGACAAGCTTTCATCGGTCAGAGAAATAATGCGAATGACTGATGATATAGCCAAAGATTTAACGTCGAATCGGGCGTATACTCCCAACACCATGGCCAAATTCGTGGAGCTTTGCAACTATATGCGTTCTACATTGATTATTTGTGATGTACACCATAATATGGAATCTAATATAGACGAGGAAGTATGCGAGCAATGTAAGGGAACCTTGATTAGCAGCCGTAGAATCTAGTATGAAATTAACATGTTCTTCAAATCTTGATTCATATCGGCTTTTAGCACAAATGCTGATTAAGACTTTCTAATGCGGCACTTAGAACACACGATCCCATTAGCCGACCCAAACTTCCCGCTGCACCATATTTTTCTGTGAACCTCTTGCTCCCATCTTTTTTAATCCTACTCCCAGAGAACAGTACTGGAACAGGATCTGCGCTATGAGCTTTTTTGACACAAGGTGTTGAATGATCCGCAGAAATTATTACAAATGGATCTACATCTGCATTTAGCTTATCTAGTAGAGGTCCAAAAAAAGATCTATCGATGTCCTCAATGCTTTTTTTCTTGCCTAGGGGATCTCCGTCGTGACCGAATTCGTCCGGACCCTTTAAATGTACGTAAATACAATCTGTGCTTGGAAAGTTATCCGAGATGATACTAGCCTTTGCTCGATAGTCATTCGTTTCCGTAACTGGCAGAACTTTCATGCCCAAAATTCTAGATATCCCTATTTCGACAGGCATGTCGACTACTGCTGCAGTTACCAAGTTGTACCTTTTCTTTATTGGCTCAACTTCAGGGAGTTTATTCCCTGAATCCCTTAGAAGTATTGCGTTTATAAGCGGCTTTCCTTCCTTTTTGCGGTTAGCATTGACAGGATGAGATTTCGTGATATTCAAAACCTGGTTGGAAAACTCGTTTATAGTCTTTGCAGATAACAAAGCGGCTTGAGTTCCATCCTCGGGCTGAGATTCAACTATGTGCATTTCTTCCAAAGATTGATTTACAACGCCAATTCCGTTTATCTTCAGGTAAGCTGGGTCGGTGTTCGTTACTTTTTCTGAGAAAGCTAAACTATTGTGCCTAAATCTAATGACTAATCTATGGGCAATTGTAGGTTCAATAACACACGATATCTCAGGATCACTAAACGTTATTCGCTCTGTGAGCGTCTTACAAATACCGTGAGCTTCAGCTGCGGTAATGTTTCTTCCTGCTCTTCTATCTATAATACGTAATTCATCGTCTATTGTAGCAAAGTTTCCTCTTACAAATCTATGTCACAGCCGATAGTCTCTACTACCCCTCTGCCTACATAATCGCTTTTCTCAAAACTGTACCCCAGCATATTGAAGACGGCGATATCAGATTGGGGAGCAAGTCCTTCTTTTACCGTCACTGATTCTCCCATGCATCCGTTCTGAGCTAATCGGTCCATATTTGGGGTGTGGGCTGCATCCAATGGAGTTAGATTACCGAGATCTTTGTGGGGAAGATCGCTCACTCCATCCAATAAAATATATACAATTTTGACGCCAGGTGTAATGTTAATCATCTCAATGAGAATCATTGCAAGGGCGAATTTATCTGTGATGCCGAATGACGGGTCTTCTTTGAATCGTGAGTTAGATTTAAAAAATCAAAATTACTGGTTTTGTTCTAACCGATGGAGCTATCAACGGTTAAGCAGACACAAACCCAATTGCCAAATCATATACACAAGCTTTAATTAAAAGAGCTCACACGAAGTGATAAGAGGCAGACTTACGTTTGGGGGATTTGAGGAAGGATTATGTGTTAGACAAATTCGTGATCGTACCAAGATCAACTGAAAATAGGGAATGGAACATCAAATTAGATGCTTCTTGTCCATACTGCCCAGGAAACGAATCGATGACCGAACCTGCATCAATTGCTCTGGTAGCCAAGGACGGAATGCTACAAAGGCTATCAGACACCGAGGAGAATATTGTCTGTGATTGGTGCGTCAGGGTCTTTCAGAGCGATCTACCAGCAGTTTCAACCAATTCTAGCCACATTTACTCCGACAAGCCGCTATATAGCGAGCCAGCGTATGGCTATCATCACATTCTCGTCGCTTCACCCGACCATGACAAAAAACTATCAGAAATATCTGTTGACCAATGGGCAAATGTACTGTTGGTCATTCAAGATAGAGTAAGATGGTTATACACCCAAAAAAGTGTAACTTATGTTTCTGTTTATGTAGATAGTGGCGACAAGGCTGGAGCTTCGATTGCTCACCCACACCTAAATATTGTCACCTTCTCTGCCATCCCACCACAGATCGAAATAGAGGCTGAAGCGTCGCACAGATATATGAATGAGAATGGAAGTTGTCCTGCATGCAGTATAATATCTATAGAATCAGGCGGGCCTCGTCAGATATTGGGTACTGACAACTATCTTTCTTTTTCACCGTGGGCTCCTACGTATCCGTATGAGTTTTGGATATATCCTAAAAGACATACCACAGCGTTCTCCAAAATCACTCAAAAAGAGATGACTGACCTAGCGTTAATTTTGCGAGCGACCTTGGGAGGAATGTCAAAGGCACTTAAAGAGGCCCCTTTCAACCTTGTATTCCATTTTGCTCCAGAAAAGAAAAATAGCCGTCAGATTCATTGGCATATAGAAATTTACCCACAATTGCACTCTTGGTCTGGTCTTGAGCGAGGATTTGGTGTGTACGTAAATAACGTTAGACCGGAAAAAGCTGCTGAAGTATTAGGTTCCGCATGCAGACGTGAGCTGGCCGGACTCGTGGGTATCACGTGATTTTTTGGATTACAAGATCCGATGAAATTTGAAACCTGGGTCGCATTTGGTGCCGTCGCTTTAGGAATCATGTTTGTTGCGTTGTTGGTATCTTTTTACAACTTTCTATTAGGTACTGGAGGACATGGACCACAAATTGCAGTTGATCCCCAGGGCGTGTTGGTGATGATAGTTTCTATTTCTGGGGTTCCTTCATTAATCCTAGCTGGCGCTGTCGGAGCACTTGCCGGGTCAAAGCCGTCACAATTTTCAGGTGTCATTCTAATCATAACTGGTGTCATAATGGTTGGCGGCATGGTGGATGCATGGGTTATACTTTCAAAGATTAATTCGTCGTTTGTGGTGGCAGGCATGGATTTGGTTCCTATCATCTTTGCCGTGGCTGGTGTAGGTGTGTGTGCCTTTGGGGGATATTCGATAATTGCGTCCAAAAGGGGCCGTAAAGGTGTTGAAGGCGCTGGC
>NZ_QURE01000117.1:9763-13900 GCF_009898475.1 Nitrososphaera sp. AFS
ATAGTTATCAAACTAAAGGAGGTTTGTAGTCTTATCTGCCAGTGTAAATATTGAGCTTTTTTAATATCCTATTTGCCTTAAGAACCACCTCAGAAGGTTCTTCGCCAAATATGATACACATTGCTTCCTTCCCAATAGATCCCTTATGATATATAAGTTCGGCTTTGGGATTTCTTGCCAAGGCGAATTTTATACCCCAAGGAATTGACATGCCTTCCTTTCTTGAGGTTTCATGACCCTCCAGACGCCTGTCATAACTAGAGACCTTAAAGTCAGACCTAATGATTCTTTCAATGTCCTTGTTAAATTTGATATTGATGCCTGATCGTACTAGTGGATCAGATTTCATGTACACGAGAACCGCTGAGGCAACGTGCCGGGATGCACCGAATTCTACGGTTCGTGAAGCACAGAGAGCTCTTTCTCCGAACTTCACTATTCTACCCTTGATGGCCGCAACATCATTAAGTTCATTAGCGTCAGGCAAAGCAAATGCTAGATTCGACTGTGTCTCTGGTATCAATTCCCCGAATCGATCAATGGATTCAACGGTCTCTGAGGCAGCGCGTAGTTTCATCAAAACAGAATATCGATTCGCATCTTCGTATAGAGAAAAAGCAGGATGTGCCACAGCAAGGCCAGCTCCGACTTTTAGGTTGTCTCGAATAGCACCCTGTGCGTATTTGTTGGCCAAAACGAACGCGTTAGTTACTATATAGCCCCTTGCCAGAAAAGCAGTAACCGCCGCAGAGAAGTTGCATCCGGAACCATGTATTTCGGCTATCTTCAACCTGCTATTAGAGATTTCTAGAAATTTGGATTCTGAACTTAGGAGAATATCTGTAATCTTGTGTTTGTATAAATGAATGCTTTTAATTATGACGTTCTTTGCTCCAAGATCTTTTATTCTATTTGCGGCTTTCTTCAGGTCATTTCGGGTTCTAATTCTGAATCCTACTATTTCTTCGGCTTCGAAGTGATTAGGGGTTATAACAGTTGAAAGCGGTATTAGTTCTCTTTTGAAAGTCTCTAAGGCATCTGGCAGCAGCAGTCTTGCTCCTGTCCCTGCTGCAAAGATGGGATCCAGTATGATAGGAACATGGATCGATCTTAGTGATTCCTTTATTACATGAATATTCTTTTTGTTGTAGACCATCCCTATCTTGATTGAATTAGGACGTATGTCACGGATTGTAGAATTAATCTGGTCTGCAACTGCCCTGCAGTCAAGCTCTGTGATGCTCGTGACTTTTTTAGTGTTTTGAGCGGTTATTGCAGTGATGGCGGTACATCCATAGACGCCCAAGTTTGTCAAGGTCTTAAGATCAGCTTGGATTCCAGCTGCCCCGCCTGAATCACTCCCGGCTATCGAAAGACCTATCTTGAACTGCATAAGTCTAGCAAGTCTAAGTATTTATTCAATTTATTCTTGGAACAGTTTTGAAACAAGACGACAACGTCAAATTTCGGAGTACTAATGGCTTCTGCTTTAAGCAAAGAAAGGCTAAATGCATTAGGGCCAGTCTACAAGATTCAGGCACTGACTTAGGCTGATTCTATGCCGTAGCGTCCCGACTTTGTTGTCTTTTATGCACTAAAGCTGGAATTTCAGTGTAGATGCTTCTAGCTCCAGTATAGGAACATAGATCGACTGCGCATCAGTTCCAACGCTTTCAACAAAACTAAATTCACCGGTAAACCTCTTAAGTTGGATGAATTTTTCCTTTGGCATGTTTGCTTCAATCACGTAGTGCACTATAACCCCCCCCTGAATGAACAAGATGTCTTGGCCTTGATGTGCTATATGATATAGCATGGGCGTCAAGCCAAGCGCGGATTGAGCCGAATAGACGATGACTTTCAGCATATCACCTAAGCTTCTGTATTTTAAGTACGTTTCAATCACCGATTGAGACATGTTAAGATTCTATAGACACATGATTATAGACGTTTGCTAGGAAGATTGTCGATTTTGCGTATGGACTTCCCGAGGCGATAATCGAAACTCGTTATAGTGCTAAACCAGGTGTCAAGAGGAAGTAGAATGAGTAAATTCCTGCAATGTGAATTTCCTATTACTTCCAAACGGTTTGAATGGGCGTCCGTTTCCATGATAGAATTTCGAAAAGAATTCGACATAGATCAGCCTCGCTCCTTGAATACCTGGTTCAAACACTCCCAATATTATGTTAAAAATATGTCCAACGAAAAAGATCAAAACTCCCAAGACAATAATCGGGATAGCATGATGTAGCGATCTAGTAAAAATGAAGTCAATCACGTCAGCGAGAATGACTGAAGCTAATAAGATTCCAACAATTCTGGTATAAGAAAGGATGTGACTAATAATTGAAGGCAACTCCATAATGGCCCTGACGCCCTCGCCGTAGAACATCAAGCCAATTCCAGCGAATATCAGTCCAAAATATATGACTCCTTGAACGTGGCGTATCGGGTTGACATGACTATGGTGTAATAAGGCCAAACCAGTCAAGACTATTCCCCAGCCAAACAAAAGCCAACCGATCTTTCCGATCATATGCCGATTTTGGGCCTCTCTTATATTGTTAAGGATGCCAAGCACCAATCCAAAGGAGACCATGCCTATTCCGATATAACCACTCACCAGTAGCAATCTTTTCAATCCAGTTGTCCCTATTGGGTCCAGAAAAGTGCCGCTTCGAGGTACGAAACCATGAGCATTGTGGAAAAGATAGCCATTTATATGAAATCCAAAAAATAGATTAAAATAGAATCCCAATATTATTGCAATTATCGCTCCTGGTATCATTGCCTTAGCCAATTTCACCATCTGAATTGGTTTAACGATAGTTTTGGCAAAATTCCGCAAAGGTTTTGGCATGATATTTAAATTGCGTTTTCCCTTCTCCACGCGGCGTATGACCCACATCGAAACAAGGAGTATGACTAGACCATATCCCATGTCTCCAAGCATCATACCATAAAAAATAGGAAAAATTATACCGAAGATCAAGGTAGGATCGAACTCGTCGCCTGAAGGCAGAGAGTAAAATCTTACAAAAGACTCAAAGACACGAAATCTTCTTGGATTAGCCAATAATGTAGGAGGCTTTTCCTTGGTTTCTAAATTAAATAGAATAGTGCCCTTCGCATGTTGCTCCAACGTCATCCTGATCTGCTCGAGTCTAGGCTTGGGTATCCATCCTTCCAGTGCGAAGGCATCTGTGCTTAGACCAAAATTTTCAGTTATTTCCTGTTTTTTACTTTCTATTTCGAGCTGTTCTTGGATGCTGACTATGCTCTCGTAGTATTTTTCAGATATATCGCGGAGTTCATCTTTTATATGATTGAGTTTCCCTGATGTTAGCTCCTTTTGCTCCCTTTGCTCTTGAATAATATTCTGGATATTCCCGTTCAATTTAGGAACTGGTTCAAGGCTAATTGAATTGGCTTGAACCAGCGAAGCAAGTGTCTGCGATGGGAAGTTCGAGAATGTTACTAACACAAAGTGCATAACTTCCTTATCTTGTTTTTTCCCTTTGTCCTTTTTACTTACTTTACCTTCCCTATGCTCCTGGACGTACAGGGCAAACTTGCTGTTCCATTCTTCGAGTGCCTTTCTAAATCCCAAGAATTTATCAGAACTCGCTCGCCCAAAATAAGATTGCCCGGAATGCAACTGCAAGATTCTCAAATCCTCGGGAAAGAATGAAAACTCTTCGAGAAGTCTCAAATTATTCTGTATCTCACTTAATTGTGTAAGAAGGCTTTCCTTTTCGTTCTCAAGATGTCCAACCCTGTTATCAATATCGATCGATCTCGCTAGCTTGAGGATTTCATCTGTGGACTGAAATTGGCGCCGTTGCGATACAGAACTCGGAGGTAGTGCAACTCTCAATGCCCTCATACGAAGAAGTTGGTCTGACAAAATCACGTCACGGTATGGGTCAACTTCTCGTCCGCCCCTTAGTAGCGATGCTGCTTCCTTGGAGAGTGGCTCGAGCTGAACCACCCCGATGTCGTGAAGAATTGAAACTATGATTCGCTTATACTTTTTTAGGCCCACCACGGCCATTTTAGCCATTGGCATAGTTTTTAGCAATGTCAATCAATCAATACCTCTCAGAAGCATTCCCAGCACTTTATTAACTGAGA
>NZ_QURE01000020.1 GCF_009898475.1 Nitrososphaera sp. AFS
CGCGATTGATCCTGCATTAAGGCGTCCAGGTAGGTTTGACAGAGAAATTGAGATTAAGGTTCCGGATAAGCGTGGAAGATTGGAGATACTACAGATTCATACGCGTAATATGCCTCTTGATACTGACGTAGATCAGGACAGAGTAGCAGCAGTAACTCATGGGTTTGTTGGTGCAGATCTTGAATATTTGTGCAAAGAAGCAGCTATGAAGTGCCTAAGAAGATTGCTACCTGAACTCAAATTTGGAGGAAGAAAAGCTTGCCCCAGAAGTTTTAAATAAACTTATAGTAATGATGAACGATTTCGAAAATGCTGTCAAGGAAGTAATGCCGTCAGCTATGAGAGAAGTCTATCTGGAATCACCAGATATCCCATGGACAGCAATAGGCGGTCTCGAAGACGTAAAACGCGAATTGCAGGAAGCCGTTAAGATACCCTGATTTGTATACTAAGTTAGGACATTCGATGCCCAAAGGATTACTTATGCATGGACCTTCTGGCACTGGCAAGACACTATTGGCAAAAGCTGTAGCCACGGAATCTGAAGCAAATTTCATTAGTGTCAGGGGACCAGAACTGTTGAGCAAATGGGTTGGAGAATCTGAAAGAGGTATTCGTGAAATTTTTAGAAGAGCTAGGCAAGCAGCGCCGTGCGTAGTTTTTTTTGACGAAATTGATTCAATAGCTCCTACCAGAGGAATGGGCGGAGATAGTATGGTTACTGAACGTGTAGTTTCTCAGTTGCTTACTGAACTCGACGGTATTCAGGCCCTATCAGGGGTAGTAGTTCTAGCTGCAACAAACCGGGCTGACATGATTGATCCGGCATTACTTAGGCCAGGAAGATTTGATAAGATCGTGTTCGTGCCGATGCCTGATAAGCCCGCAAGACAGAGAATCCTTGAAATACACTCTAAGGATAAACCTATTGGACCAGATGTCGATGTATCGAGAGTTGCTGAACTGACCGAGGGATTCAGCGGCGCTGACACAAGTTCCGTAGCAAACACGGCAGTTTCCTTGGTGTTACACGAGTATTTGGCAAAGTATCCCACTCCAGAGGAAGCAGCTAAACATGCTTCTGAGGCTCATGTAATGATGCGGCACTTTGAAGAAGGTGTAAAGAAGATTAAGACTCAAAGAGAAGGCAAACCTGGCGAGAAGGTAACCGTCCCATATTATAGGTAGCAAATAGAACGATCTTATACATAAGTGGGATGCTATGAGTTGATAGACGCTGCGAGTACCAATTTGTGGACCTAAAAATTTTCCAGACGGCTTGTGCAAATCCGAACCTCCTAAAATTATTGAAACGAAGTACTTTAGTCAAATACCTTGTCTGAAAAGAGATTTGTAGGAAACAAAATTGGTGGGTGATTCTGATTCAATATTCCAATTTGATATGATAGCTTTTGCATAAACTCATGATGCTATGTTGTGGTGGTGGTCGGCTCTTTATAGAATACTTGGATCACAAAATCACTGGCAAGTAATTTTGTCTTGTATTTCATGTTCCTTGGCCTTGTTCTTAACCTATACCCGCAACACGGGCACCATATTCCATTCCAATCTATGAATTCTTCACAGACTTGGCACCGTTTCTGTCCACTAGCATAGCGTCCCAAACCACTTGGTTTCCTAGCCTTATGACGTATACAGGTACCTTTGCAAGTCAGAAGATCGTCAAGCCTCCATACATAATATTCAATGAACAAAAATATATTTATATCTTGCCATGAATGTCAATATCTAAGTACTATCATGACTAACTTTGAAAAGGAGATTGCGCTAGATTAACACATATATGCCATTCTAAGCAGTCTTAGTATTTCTTTGAGCCCTTTGAATTCTAGTAAAGCATAACAATATTGACTTTGCATTATTTTAGAATGATAAACGTTGATTTTGATTGTCGCCATCTAAAGTATAAATGTAATTGGTAAGCTACGCTCCAGTTTAGTTATCTAAACAGCTAGTGATCTAAAGGATGAATTGAAAAAGGAATTGTTCAAATTAGGTCCAAAGTCTGGATTATATTTGCGGCCAGTTGCAAAGTCAATTAAATCGTTAAACGACTTTTTATGCCTTTAAATAACCAGATGTTTACAACTAGTAGGGTATTTCTGCAGCTATCTAATTTGGTGGGGCGGCGCAGTTGTACCAAGGTTCTATGAAACGTACTAGCCACATCATCCATAATAGGTATTGTAATCATCTGGTCATAATAAAAAGCTTCTTAACAATGTGTCTTGTATAAAATCAAATACTTTATTTGTAGCAGGAGGGTTCAAATTTATTCTTCCGTATTTCTAATCTGTTTATCATGTACTGTACTTAAAGCACTAGGAATTCTAGAAAGAACATTCTACTGACAGTCGGTACGTTAAAAGTAAAAAATGGTACTTGTTAATAGTCTTCTTTAAGGCCGACACCAGTCAATTATTATTTACGAAATAAAATAGATTGCTTCGACTACAAAAACTGCAGAAAAATTGTCGATAAGGGATGTCGAAGCGTACAAAGAGAAAAGGGAATGTGGGGTGTAAACGAAACAGTCTAACACAAATTTCAGTGGTTCCATAAGCATTCAACGAAACGTGTAACATCGATAGTACTAGGCAGAGAGTTGCCACCTATGTTGGTATCTGAAAGTTTTACCTAGCTCTGCAAGTACTACCGCTAATAATTATGATTAATATAACTCCATCACGTGATTAAAAAAGATGATGTGGTCTGAGGTCTATCGGCCGAGAACAGTAGAGCAGATGTTTGGAAACGAGGATGCCAGGATAAATGTGATCAAATGGCTGTCAAAATGGATTGACGGAGCTAGGCCTCTACTCTTAGTTGGCCCAAGCGGAGTTGGGAAGACAACGCTAGTCAAATTATTAGCACTTAAATTTGACTACGATTTAGTTGAAATGAATGCTAGCGACACCAGAAACAAGATAGATCTTGAAAGGTTAATTCTTCCACTGTTTAATAACAAAAGCGTGTCTGGAAGAAAAGTATTGCTATTTTTGGATGAAGTGGATGGAATATCCGGAAGAGAGGATTTAGGCGGATTAGAATATTTGATCAAAATAATGAAGGAGTCAACTATCCCTGTCATTATGGCCGCTAATACTCAAGATAATGCGAAGATTAAACAACTGTCAAAAGTTTGCAAGACTGTAAAGTTTAGTCCGGTACCTCCCAGAATTCTAGCTATATTCTTAGATTATGTGCTACGCAGTCATGATAAGAAGTTGGACGTAAAAGAAAAAAAATTAGTTATAGATCGCAGCAACGGAGACATTCGGGCTTTGCTGAACAATGCCCAAGCAAAGGTTGCTGGCTATGACGCAGTAGCAAATGATGTCTCCGAAATAGATATTGCGACTGCCATAAATGGATATTTCTCGTCTATTAATAGCCTAGAGGCAATGAACTACATCTCCCACGCAAATGCAACTTACTCAGATCCACGATTTGGCATGTCCTCTGATGAGAGGAGAAAAGATAAGCTTAATGCTTTCTTTTCCAGCATAGTCTCGTCAAGGATTCGGTATGATAGCATAGCCTCACTTCTTGATGTACTTTCCAAGGTAGATTTGGTTGTAGGACGCATGGCAAAAAATAGGCGATGGAGTCTATTGAGATATATAGATTACATGATCGCATACGGTCTTTTTGAAAATTCTAGGAAGCTCGGGTTAAAATATAACCAATATAGTATGATCTGGCCAATAATGGCGCCGATTTCTGCAAGAGGTCAATTAATGAAGAATTTGCTTCTTAAATTCGCACTAAAGACACACACATCGAAGAGCATATTCGGATCGCTGTATCTACCGTATCTAGTGAAGATTATGCATGATAATAACATAGATCCTAGAGAATTAGTAGTAGAGCTGAATTTGGATCAAAAAGAAGGCGAAGCACTAGCGAGAGAATTGGAAATAATGGCAAAAAAAGATCGGTAGTACATGTATTGGTTTTGACTACTGGTGCTAATAATTACGGGTTAAAGGACATTGTTAGTGAAAAAAGCCGTTAATAAGCAATATTTGATTACCGGCTCTTTTCGATCTGCTGATCAAGAAAACTATCTGTTTATAATAGTCAGAATCCCACAAGTTTGGTTAATTTCCCATTCATTAGACAATATTCAGAAGAAATCAAGGCAAGACCTCTACACAGCACTCATCACTTGTGAGATCACTCCTCCAAGGGTGATGATTATACCAAATACGGCAGTCAGATTGTTACTAAGCTGTAGTTTTTTAATCATTCTAATGTTGAGATCACATCGCAGAGAAGAGGTGTTAACTCCTAAAGAAAAATCAGAAGTTGAATTGTGAATGAAATAGTTCTAATCTGCTAAAACCTACTAACACCAAAGTTCTACCATAGTTTTAGAAATCTCAGAATAAAGCTACTATGCAAAACCAAAGGAATACATTCAGTATACACACTGGCTAATGCAGTAACCTCTTCTCATGATAGTTTCCCCATGTCGATAACTGGACTTGTAAATTAAGCAAGTTATCTAAGTATAGTAGCTAACAATATTCCGTTCAAGATAACTTTACAACCCTTGGTTAGGTATACAGATATTGAACAGAAATAAGTATGAGGCGGGATTCGTGAGAAGCAGTTGAGTTTGATCATTTTCGAATCTGTTCATCTGCAGACCGGTCAAGTGGTCAAATCTTCATTCTTGATCAGTGTCACAGAAGATGTGATATTAGCTATTTTTTTTAAATCAGTCCCAAGAGCTCTATTGAGATCTTCAATTGTACCTGCCTCGACTCTAGCTATGATGTCATATGGACCAAAATAGAGACTATCTGCTTCAACAACCTCTGATAATTCTCCGAGCTTAGCCAACACTTCTTCTAGGAAGCCGGTGTTACAAGTTATCAATACATATGCTATTGGCATAGTGATTTACTCTGTTCGTAAATAATTCTTCTAAAATATTTCTGGCACATGTTGTTAGAGCTAGCTAAAATCGTGATGACGAATGTAACATAACTCTTATTATATAGTAGAATTAAAGGCAATGCTGAAGTCGAGCTAAATTCTATCCTAGCCATTACTCATAACAATATATTTGGTTGAACCCTGCAGATCAATAGCCATCTGTTTTTTCGCTCCAGCCATATATCCTATTGAGATTTTTAATATAAATTCGAAGATATATACTTATGTTATGAAACGCAGGATTGACTTGAACCTGGTCTGATTGATTCCCTATGAGTCTAGGAAGTATGTCTCAAATTAGAAGCAGTCACTTGGACAGGTTTTTTAATGTAGTAGCAACAGCTTTAAGGATCAATTTAATTACTTAGAATCATGATTCGGTGCCGTCTCTTTATTGAGCAATTGCCAAATTCTTTAAAATTGCTCAAAGACCAGCCTCTATTATTCTTCCCTTCCAGTTAGTTAGTCCAGCAGATTCGGCCCCCTAGTGAATTAAAATCCGATTCATAGACCTTACATAAATGCACTCATAACATATACTCATTTATTTTTGGGCAAGCCGAAGAGTTAATATACTCTATTTTCATCTGCATTTGATTTAATTTTTATCGGTGTCCAAGGTTTACTAGGATCGACGATTTTTTAATGTTTGAAATCTGAGGAGGCTGATAGTGGCCTTATGTCAATCTAGGTTTGTATTAATTATGGGTGGTATCAATTTATCATATTCCCTTGTCCTAATTTCTAATTTTATCAAAAGATAAGCCTATTATTGTGTGCCATGTAATTCACTTTTTGATGGGGAAATTTTCTAGGAAGTATTTTCTGAGTCTATCTGCATTTGTATTACTTATCTTTATGTCGTCGCGAAAAACCTCTGTGATCCCTTTTAAAATTTTGCCCTTGTATGCCCTGATTTTTAAAAATGAAGGGGCATCTATCGATTCTGCTTGAACGAGTTCCATTTTTAATGCCGGACCTCTGGAAAGCATACCTTGCTCTGCTTCGCCACGAATCATGGAATCGTTCTCTTTATCTCTGTGTGGCCTATCAAATTGCATCGTATGTAAATTTATCTTATCTTCTATTACTACCCTTAATTTGTTCGCATCCTTCTCTAGCTTGAATGTATACTTCTCAAGTCCTTCCACCTCAATTATATTTCCTACAGACTTGTTTTTATTGCCGTCTATATTCGCAAAACCTGTCGCCTTCCAGACTACTCCTTCTTTTCCCACCGTTATCTTAAACCTTCCACCATCTCCACTAATCATGAGATGGGAGTCAATAACCTTTTGAAGATCATTGGTAGTCATAGATTTTACTGGGCCCCTGAACCACTGATTTTTTTTCTCATCAAAATCGTTTAGTCCAGAATAATGAACGAGATAACATTCTTTCACATTCCACGTTCTAAGCAAAAAATATGACTCACTTACTGAAATCATTCCAGTCTCGGGATGAGGGTTATAGGTTTGAGTGCCGAGAATCAAAAGATCTGGGTTCCACATCAGGTTCTCGTCTACATTGATCAGTGTCAAAAAATCCCAACCCATGATGATTTTTTTGTCCTGGAACTTAATGACATAGATAACAGAGCCAGGAGGGGTATTTTCGCCATGATTTGCAGGAACAGGTATAACATGTAGGGGACCTATTTTGACATCTTCATTAGCTAGAATCGGGGTAAAATTCAAATAATTTGTTTCCATTATGGTCGGAAATTTTTTTGTTATTTGCTCAAGGCACTCTTTCGTGCAATAAATAGTGATGGTACACGAAAATTCTTTGGCCTTGTCTGCAAGTTTAGGAAGATCGCTTACATGATCATCATGGGAGTGCGTTATAAGGACGGCATTAGGGATTTTTGATAGTGGCAATTCTAGTATCGGATTGATGCCGGAACCATGTGCAAGTTTCTCTAAGCTTCCCACTACGCCCTCACCTATGTCAACCAACAAATGAAAGATGATTTCTGATTGGGAAGCTGAAGCGAGTGTGCTGAAAACAGAGCAGGATGTATTCGCTTTTAATTCCTTTTGATTTATTTCGGCTGCTCTCTCAGAATGTTTCTCCTCGCCAATTGTAGAGACAGGGGGAAGAGTTCCATTGATTCTTACCAATAGCCCATCTACTGCTTTCATCTGAATGCGTGGAGAATCAGAGACCGATTTATTTACTAAAGCCATCAAATATCATTATTTGAATGTCTTATATATTGTATTTACGAAGGTCAAATACGGATTGATTCTGTGATGCAAATCATTTCATTTCTGTGGGCTAGGCTCACCCTCTTTAGCGCGCTTCAGCTGAAGTACAGCCTCATCTAAGGGTAGCTATGTTATAAAGGGCCCACGAAGCCTTTAACAACGACCTCTTCTAGGATCTAAGTACATAGATGGATAAGAAATTTTGAACAATGTAACCGATACTCAAAATAGGCTCCTAAAAATATACTTATAAAACCAGAATTATACATCAGTGTCAGATTATGTAGAAACGCGGGGGTTGCCAAGCCCGGTCAACGGCGTGAGATCAAAAAGATGGCTTACCGACACGACGCTCAGATGTATCGATTGACTGAGGTACCTCATCCCTTAGGGGTTCGTGGGTTCGAATCCCACCTCCCGCACCTGTATTTCAATACTCCTGAATTATATTTACATTATTATTAGAAAGAATAGTGGATTCCTGTAAAGAAGTTACTTCAGAAGTATGCCAACTACTTGGACAGATCGTTTTCATGTTCGACTTAGTCAAAGGAATATAAGCCAGGTACATTCTCTGATAACATGACATATCATCTACTCAGAAAGGAAAGTCATCCAATTCTTTCTATATATGCTATTATGTCTCTTCCTGTATATTCTAATCCATGCCATTGAAGAGTATATCTGCTCACAAAATATTTCTAAGAATGGAATCTGCGCTCTACAATGGGAATCTACCTAGACCAACTGCACTTAAGGGCCTTCAGGCAGAGCAGCAAGATCCATTCAAAATCCTTATTGGAACTATTTTATCAGCCAGAACTAGAGATGAAATTACAACGAGGGTTGTTCATAACTTGTTTAAGAAATTTAAGAATGCTAATGCACTTGCTGAGGCAGACTTAGAGGATATCAAATCCATCATCCGAAGTATTGGTTTCTATAACGTTAAAGCCGAGCGAATTAAGAAGGTATCGCAATTAATAGTCAAGGGTTTTAATGGAAAAGTTCCAAACGACATTAAAGATCTTATTGAATTACCGGGTGTGGGGCGGAAAACCGCCAACTGCGTTTTAGTATATGGATTCAACAAGGCTGCAATTCCTGTTGACGTACACGTTCACCGAATTTGTAATAGATTGGGACTTGTTGATACTTTGAATCCAGAAGACACCGAAATGGAGCTGCGACGAATTCTTTCTAAGAAATATTGGCTAAAAGTGAATAATACGTTGGTTATGTATGGCCAAAATATTTGTCTTCCTATAAGACCAAATTGTAACTTATGCAGTGTAAGGACAGATTGCAAATTCTATCGTACAATCATTCTACCCTCTCATAACTTGACAGGGAACAAAAAGGGCCAGCGGGTAACCTAATTTTGCATTTATTGTATGGAATACAATATTTGGAGTCTTAAACCTCGTGTTATTATTGTATGAATCTAATGCAGGAAACTGAGTAATTGCAACGAGTGCTTACGACAGTCCGACTCAAACAACAAACAAACTGACTGTTTGAGAATTTAGTGAATAATCTTTTATGTTTTTAAGTTAGGTGCTCTATTATTATCTAGATTGAACACCCCGCAAAGACGACGTAATCGTGCTACTAGATCGCAAAAGAAAATAGACCCTACTGAAGGTGCTGAGAAGGTGAAGGATATCGCAAAGACTATTCGTGCTGCCTCATACACGGCAAGAGATACAGTAAAAAAATTTCATGAGAGTGGAGCTATTACAGATCTTGCCGAAGCAGTACATGAGGCAGCTGTTGCAACTAAGGATACAGCAAACGAAATCAGTGATACTTCTAGAGAGATTAGAGATAGTCACGTAGCTGGCGATACGGCTAGTGCTGTTGAACAGACTGCCAAAGCGGCAGGTGAAACATTAGTAGCTGTAAAACAAACAGCCAAACAGCTCCCACGGGCGGCGCCGAGAACTACTAAAACCATTACAACAAGAGCCAGAGGTACACGGAAGGCAATTAAATTCATTAGAAATAAAACTGAAAAGAGAGTAAAAAACAATACTGCCAAAGCAAAGAACACGATGCCTAGAGTCAAACGAAAAGCAAAAGCATCATTGGCCGGGCGCAGGCAAACACCGAGACGGGAAAATAGCAAGTAGAAAAAAGAATTCAGGTTAATCTTGAGCAATTCCATTTTTTAGAAAATGCTTGAGCATTGCTATTAACGAGAATGCCGGTATTAGTTATATGATCCCTTCTTCCAAGCATACTGATATGGATCTTAATGTCCCAATTTTGCTGCAGTAATCTATTTTTTTTTGATTCGAAATATGACCCGATGGTATAGAAATTACAAATCATTCAGCAACGGTTTATATCGATTTTCAAGAGTATACATCATTGACCAATTCAACAATCTTATTATTTTCGCAAAATCAACTAAAAATAGATTGCAAACTGAGCGTGACCAAAAAGATGCAGCTACTGTTCCATAGCTTGTGATGAATAAGCTTAGGATAGCCGGCTGAACACTAGCAAGAGTCCGTTCAAATATACGCAATAATGAATAGAATCATCGCACCAGCCATGGTACATGCCCACAATATTTTGTTCCAATCGAAGATTTTCTGTCCGTCTAACACTCCAAATGGTAACATGTTAAACATCGCTATCCAAGCATTGAATGAAGCACCTGCATATAGGTATGACTGATATGGGTACAAGTGGGTTGATATTAGAAATGAAAATCCCATTATCAAATTAGTTAGTGGTCCAATGAGTGCAACCCTTCCAAACCTATTCTTGTCTGATAATCCAACCATAACTGCTCCTGGAGCTATAAACTTGAATGGCATAATGGGTAGTGCTGATATTGCTGTGATTATGAGGCCGTACAGCTGTGCGCGAAACTCGGCCCAGCTTCCATAGTATTGGGCTAAGAACTTATGAGCCAACTCGTGAACTAGGAAGGCGCTTACGAATATTGCAAGGATTTGCCATGAAACATGTCTGTAATGGTTAAGGGATAATCCCACTCCCACTATTAATATAGTAGCAACCACAAGATGTAACAATTCTGTTTTTGAACTCTTTATCCTTATGGCTCTTGAGACAGATCTTCCAACACTATTACTGAATGATCTTTGTGCACCGTTACCATCATTGGTGCGCTGTATCATGAGTCTTCTCTTTTCGGCAAAGTCATTAATGAAGGGACATGAATGATACATAGGAATCCTATGAAGATGACAAAAAAAATTCCCACAATAGTTGCACCGGAACGGTATGCTTTCTTCAGCGCTACACTTCTTACACTTCATTAATCGTATTTCAATTAATATGTAAATTTTGGATATATTAACTCAATCCCCCTACAGAACTATTTTAGAGCAGTTACCTAACTAAGTACTTACAAAATTACCTAACTATTATTCAACTAATCGAGATTAAGAGAAATTTAAGTGACCAGAAGGGTAAAATAGCCAACGAGTTCACCTTCTCGAATGAAAATCGGAATAATATCAGATACACATGACGACCTGGAGAATGTTCATAAGGCTATAGATCTTTTTAATGATGAGGATACAAATTATGTAATTCATGCTGGTGATTATGTCTTTCCAGGGGTGGTTAGAGAATTTCAAAATTTGGGCGCAAAATTTATTGGTGTACTTGGCAATAATGATGGTGAAAGATCACTTCTTCTAAAAAGCTTTCTTGATATTGAAGGGGAATTGAGGGGAGAATTAGGTGAAATAGATCTCGATCGGTTGAAGTTCGGAATATATCATGGAACATCGAAGGAAATCAAGGAGATGCTCGTCAATAGCGGCAGATATGATATCCTAGTTTGTGGTCACACTCATATACGAGAATCAACATTGGCTCTCAATGGAACAGGCAAAAACAATAAAAAAACGTTGGTTCTTAATCCTGGAACTGCCCACAAGAAAGTAGCAAGCAAATCCAGAGCATTTGAAGAGAGCGGGGTTATAATATTCGACACCCAAACTAAAGAATATAGATTTGTTGATCTATAGCTCTCGCCAGCAAAATGAGAAAATTTATAAACAAGCATTTGGATGAAGTACAAATTTGTATCGTAAGGACGTAGCTATATTTATGCCACAGTCCACTTTTGATTATGTTTATGATTATTCTAGGTACGTTAGAATGTGTTGATAAGTATGGTTTAACTCTATAACGTGATTTGGCCATAAATCTTTACACATATTCAAGTAATCTCAACATGAGTCCTGATAACGCCAAAGTGGAGCAACATGATCCAGACATTAAGATCGACATTAATAAAACTTCAACCGTACAATTGTTATTTATAGGTCAGTAATCATGGAATTCATTCTATCGACATCTCCGTATCTAAACAATCTAATGAAAATTTGATTCGTCTAAAATCAGACAAACAATGATTATAGACTTATTTATCATGAAGTTCTTCTAAGTTCGTATAAAGGATACTTCTGGTATGACTATTACATGAACACAAATACTAGAGCAACATCAACTATATTTGTACTCCTCGTGGTGACGACAACATCCTTCCTCTTAGTCGCATCAGGCGCAATGGCCGGCCTAGCAGCTAGTTCAGACCTCTCTCACGGTAGCGGCAAAAAAGGTGACCATGGCAGAACCGATAATAGCGTAAGTGAAAGTGGTAATAACATTATTAATAGTACAAAAAATAATAGTCCTTCGTTTACAACAACTAATGAAAATCCAAACTTGGATAATCTCTTGGCATGTGAATCAGGTGCAGCAAATGGATCAGGCCACATTACTATGAGCGAAGTTATGAATTGTTATTTGCAATTCTCCCGCGGTTCGGCTAGTTCTTTGGCAGTTCTAGGAGACCATCAAAATTCAGATAGCAAAGGAGGTGGCAGTGGACTAGGTTTGACTTCAGGCCACCATGCCAATTCCAAAACTATAACTCACTCTAGTCACCATAAGGGCGCAGCCGACTCGACTAGTCCAGGTCATAATCATACTACCACCAGCTGACCATAATATCAACGAGCAGAGCCAGTTCGTCTCTATCTTTTTTAATTACCTACGAAAGTTCAATTACCATATTCTGATCAATATCAACTTATAGTTAATTCTCAACTTTATCATAAAATTTAAAGATTAATCATATTGAAACCTGAACTTTCTAGATTTGGATACTGATTCTTTATGTTCCTCCACTTAATTAATATATCTTTTAAACTAATAAATTCAATTATGTATTAGTGTAATTTATAGGAGTCACACTTGTATTATATAGATCAGATATTTTTGATGTAATTATCTTAGACTGGGGGATAATTCCTTGTTCATATTTTGGCCAGTCTCTAATGTATATATCTGTAGAGCCATTAATAGAGCATATCAAAAATGTCTTCAAAATAGACCAATTACCAGTAGAATATCAGAAAGCCTCAGGTATGTTCATTGTATATTATAATTGCAAGACACACAAACAACATCTGAGTGCAATCAAACAGATGTTAGGAAGCTATATAGTTCAATAAGAGCATGAGAAAAATATGTGATAGATTTATGCCCACTCTCAATTATCTTCTAATGAGTTTTAGAAACCATACCTTTGCCCGGTGAACCCCTGGAAATGTAGACTCCTTTGCAATTACTACTGGACAATTCAACTGATTCAATACGGACAGTAGATTATTGTTATTGAGGAAACTGAGGCTGCTAATACTTGAGCCAGTGACAACTAAATCAGGTTGAGATGCGTTAACAGCAGATAAAATTAAATTTGCAAATTTTTCACTATTCCTTCTCGTTTCGTCTGACAAATAGATCTCATTGAATTCAACTCCCACCTGTTCAAGGTACTCCTTGCGTTTGTTGTCTTGCGTAAGACGATCTTCAAATTCCCTAGAGTTACCCTCCTGCTGGTCTTCTACTCTTTTAATTATGGCCAATACACTAACATTGAACTTTCCGGAATGTTCCAACCAGCTCGTAGCCTTAAGAACAACATTTGAATCAAATCCACCATCATATAAAACCACCATGTTCTTCTTTAAATTTAGGTCCGTTCGGCGATCTGTTTGATTGGAACTTGACCATTGCTCTAGTGAGGGCTCTAGGACAAAATCATCTCCAGTTGTTCTGATAGCTAGTACATCACAGGTAATCAAGGTCTGGAGTTTCCTATTGTTCCTGTATGTTTCAAAATCAATAATTACTAAATTGATTTTTTGTTCTTCGATCGTTGCTAATATCGCTTCGCTTGTATCATGTGAGATCCTAAACAGGTGATGACTCAAAATATTCTCTCCTTCTAGCATTTTTTCTAGGGGCTCAAATGACTTTCTAGCAGCATCTGCGAATGCAGTTCCAGCTGATAATGGGGTCTGTGTCGGTACTGTAAGTACCCTCAATACATTAACTTCCCCATCATTTTCTTTTGCAACTCTGATTGCGTATTTTATTAGCCTGTCAGGATTTTCCGGTGTGTATGGGATCAAGATCCTGTATTCCTTTCTAGTTAAATCTCCTTCACTAGTTACAAGTGGAGCATAATGCTCTATTTCCTTTTTAAAGGTGTACATACGATAGAGTGCAAAGCCGACGATAATCCAAAGGAATGAGATAAACCAACTCATTGGTTGGGTAAAAAGTAGATACAAAGCCAATCCAAGTTTAAGGAAAATACCAACAATTGGTATTATTGGAAAAAAGGGTATCTTAAATCCATAATCTAACTTATCGCCATAAATCCGTCTTATGTTAATCACTGCGATATTCACCTGTGTAAATAGTAATAGGAAAATAACCCCAGCAGCAACTGCGATCTGATCCAATGGAAGCGTGTATGCCATTACTGCCATTATGACGCCAGAGATTACTATGGCTACGTGAGGAGTTCTATACTTTCCATGAATAGCGCTCAGACGGTGTGGCAAATTGTAATGCCTTCCCATCGCAAATGCAACTCTGGAGGAAGAAAACGTGGTAGCATTTAGAGCGGCTAGACTAGATACAATACCTCCTAGCAGCACTATAAATGCGCCATAGGGGAGAAAGAAGCCAGCAGCTCTAGTTATACCTAGGTCTCCGTAATGGCCTATGAATTTCCAGGCTGGAATCCCTTTCGGAAATATTGCACCTATGGAAACAAACGCAACGAGACAGTAAAGAACAACTACTACCGCAAGTGAAATAAAAATAGCTCTAGGAATATTTTTCTTCGGGTTTTTCACTTCCTCGCCTGTTTGGACAATTATCTCGTAACCTTCAAACGCTATAAAAGTTAGCCCCATCGCTGCTACGATCCCGCCAATACCATTAGGAATAAAATCAGCGAAATTGCTTCTCCATTCTGGATGATTGTGAATAGTCCAAAGGCCGGCCCCGATCAAGGCAGCTATTGTCCCTAGCTGGACTACTGTAACTATTGTTCCAGCCTTGCCTGTTTCCGAAACCCCTTTGACATTGATATATGTGAATGCAGCTATTGACGCGACAGCTATTAATTTATCAAGAGGAATAATTCCCAAAAGTGAATGTTCTCCGACCATGTTCAGCATCCTTAAAAGACTGAACACAAATGAACCAAATCCTACCGCATACAAGCTTCCTGCCACGATATGCGCAAACCATGCCATCCAGCCACTTATGAACGCGTTCGGTCTGGGGAGCCCTTCTCTAACCCAAAGATATCCACCACCCGCTTCTGGGATGGCAGATCCGAGTTCAGCGTATCCCATTGCTGTGAATAGGGTAATTACTGCATTAATTATGAAGGCAATTATAACAGATCCGCCTGCTAAACCAATCGCTGAACCGGTTAAGACAAATATAGCTCCTCCCACTAAACCAGCCACGCCGATCATCAATACATCTACAAACCCCAGTGAACGTACTAAGTGCTGGTGTGGGGTATCCTCATTATGCGGGATAGACAAATATTCTATCTACTCTCGCCCCTGTATATTCAATATTAATTAAAGGTTTAGGAGTTTGTGCCCTGCAATTCGCGAGCTTCTAGAGGGAGATATCAACTTCAATATGGCTACGGAAGAACCACTAGTAGACCGGGCATAATTCCCTATTCATATTTCGAATATCCATTTATAATTCGGTAAAGCTAGTCCTTGGCTCAGATGTTTTGTTGACAAACCATCAGTTCCACCCAACTTGATTATTACAAGCGCAGAACACAAACAGCATCCGAATACAGTCAAACACCTTAGACAATATATTAAGAATGGAAGCCAAATTATGCGCCTGTCTCAATTAGTCAATTAACTTCTATCTATGTTTCTGCCCCAATTTTCCCAACTCTGTATTGCTTACCTTTCATTAATCCTAGATACAGCAATGACGATCCAACAAAGCTTGGAATTGTCGCACCGATCTGAGGCCATTGAAAAATGTAGATTGGAGATAATGAGGATAAAAGATAATACAACAAAACACCTACTAGCCAAGATATAATTGCAGGAATTCCAATTAGGAGATGTTTACCATACATCATATCGAGTGTGTATCGCCGGCGGTTAATTATGTAGTAGTCTGTAAGAACAACCCCAAACAATGGGACAAAGACTGCTCCGATTAAAAGGATGAAGGTCTCGTATCGAGATATTGGTATTATAACTGCTAAGACGGTGCTGAGGACTGTAAAGCCGATTATTAGATAACGTTGATTTATTTTGTGAAATACACTTTGGCTGGAAATGGCTGATGAATAGATATCTGCAAACGCGTTAGTAATTTCGTGTAATATAAACATGAACAAAAGCGAGCCAAAAAACATTGATTGAATCGAAACTATGATAGCAATAGTATCAGAACTATTAACTAGCAAACCTCCAAAATAGAATAAAATATTGGTAATTGCAAAGCCTATGAATGTGCCTATAAAGGCGCCTTTGTTATTTCTGGAAAAACGATTATAATCTGCTACTAATGGCATCCAAGATACAGGTAGAGCTATCACAATATCCAGAGCAGAGAAGAAAGACATTCCGGATTCGCCAGACGTAGAGAGTAGCTGTGAGAAATGACCAGACGCTAAAAGATTGATAATGATTAGAATCGAGGCAGCATATACCATCCAAACAGCAAATTTCTCAAGCCATTGTCGTATTATTGTGAGCGGCCCAACTAAACCAAACAGAATAATGGATGCTCCGAATACCAGGGTCCAGGCAGAATAGGAGATTCGATTCCCAGTCAATATTTCAGTTGCTTTAGACATTATCATGATTTCAAATACTGTCCACCCAACTAACTGCATCACATTTAATATTGCCGGGATGGATGCTCCATAGAGACCAAAGGAAGGTCTAGTACTAACAATGGAAGGAACTGCATGACCGCTCCCAATCCTTCCTGCTAAAGCTAGAAGCAATGAGCCTGCTACTGAGCCCACTATTATCGCAGGTATAGCGTAGGCAAATGGAGTAGCTGTGAGAAAAGAACCAGCAGAAAAGACTAGTAATCCTACACCTAGACTAGACCAAAGCACAAAATATTCAATTCCTCTAAGAGTTCTATCACCTCGTGGAATAGGTTCAATACCCCAAGTTGGTAGCTTTGCCCATGGAAACATCTTGCAGGTTACATTATATTTGCGACAATATGAATGTCGAGTTATTGCTAAATAATGGGCTCGAGAACTTTTTTCTGCCGAATCGTAAAATGACATCTCCATCTAATATCCATGTCACTAATTACATGCAACGGGATAATGACTAACCACTAGACTTGACGAAAGGAAATAGAGATATATTATACCATCGCAGAGGAAGTTTGTCAGCGGGGTGGGGAAGCCAGATTCTCAAAAGGACTAGGCTAGGTGATCCCGGCGGGCTCATAACCCGCAGAGCGGTTTCCACTTTATGCACTAAGCATGTGGCCGCAAGTTCAAATCAACCCCCCGCTACTGATCAACTCACAGGAGCCGAAACCATCCTTTGATCAATTCTGCATTCGGCCTAGACCATGATGATTTCTCAATTCCATACCTATGTGGTGGCTTCGTCAAATGTCGGCGAGATTTAGGTGTAGGGATATAAAGGCCAGGTTGAATGCTTCTTTTGTGAGGGATTGGGATCTTTTTGGCATTGATGTTCCTATATTTGCATTTGTCGCATTGAAATCCTTTATTCCGGCCCTCTGACTTCATCTTTTTGCGGCAAAACGTGCATAATGGATTTGACAAATCGTAGGTTTGCACAATAGACAATATTGAGATATATTCTACATTCAGAATCACCTGACTGGCTGTGTTGGAAAGATGAACTCCACACCCAATTTGGATTGTATCTCCTCTCTCAAGTTGCGAAGCAATGTGTGTAATACCAGTTGGTTCATAGACCGCAACTGGTCTAGAGGTGCCACTTGTGTCTTCAACAGCAAAGAATAAGTGACCGCCCTGTATAACCTGAGGTGTAGTGGTGACCGTTCCGACTACATAACCAGACATATAAGGTCTAATAGATGATAGTTGCAATTGGTTTTGCAAATGCATATCTGTACCCTGGTTTGAACGAAAAACCATGTATCCCTCCAAGCTCTCTTCTACACATAGTGAATTTAGAGAAGAGACCACAATTTCAGGACTTTCACCTCTTATGCCACAAAAAACGGGGTCTGGACCATGAGGTGCGATCAACACACGCCTGTGGGTTTGATCATAGTTATTAAAGGTATAAGGAAAAGTTCTATTGTCATAGTTTATGACACTTGTTACATTTATTTGTCTGTATGTTCCACAGTTGTCACGTGTTCGGTATGCTATAACTTCGTAAGTATAATCTCCTTCTTCTAAACTTCCTATTGCCGCCAATGAACCTACAATACCTTGACCGTTTCCAAAGGTGAAATAGCTCATACAATGTTTCTTTGCTACCTTTTCAGCAATTTGCCTACTTTGTACATCATACAGTGCAATTGCCCCGAAATCCTTGATCATTTTCGGGATGGGATTACCATTTAAGAATACAACGCCGGGATTTGCACCATTATTGATAGCTGATTCTTTTTCAACAATTAATCTTAATTCTTGGATTATTTTTTCATGGTCTTTAGCCTTAATTCTTAGACACACTGCTCCATTTCCTCGCGTCTTCATAGGTATATTCGGGTTTAATCTCACCAACAATGGATAATCGATGAATTGTGCATCAGAATTATCTAGTAAAAACCTGGTAATCTTAAAAGCAAGATGCGTAGTGCATTTCCCTTCGAGGGAGTCAGTATCATCAAATCCAATATGGAGTATCTCGCTCTGATTTATATCGTGTAGATTAGGTTCATATAACGAGCTCTTTGTATTCCAGCTCAACATTTAATGTGGTGAATTCTAAAAGTAATTGTAGATATTAACTATAACGATAGTTACAGGTATTAATGTTATGTTAGGTCAGGCCGATCAACAATGGATTTTTGGTAGACGAGATTACCTTAATCATCACCAACCAAACAAATACTTAAGTAGACTGAATTCGAGCCACATTCCCAGTATAAGTAATAATGGCAACTAATTATGTACTATCTTGAGTAGACCATTCAATTCCACTGGATTCGATATAGCTTTTTGAGTAGACCATTCAATTCCACTGGATTCGATATAGCTTTGCTGTGTTTTTATTTTTTAATAGACACTATAAAGCTCGCTCGGCAATTTTCCTCTCGGCGATCGCAAGTAAATAGTTACTGGCCGTGCCATATTGGCATTGGGTAACCTATAGAAATAACACTCGAACGAAGTTAATGCAATATTCACTAGGACTCAATGTAAGATTAATTGCAAAGAATCCGAATCATTTTTAACAATGGACACGAATATATTCAAATGCTAAAGTCAATTGAAGAGATAGACTTTACCAAACGTAATGGCCTTATACCTGTAGTTCTCCAAGATAGAAAGACAAAAGATGTTCTAATGCTCGCGTATACTAATAAAGAAGCACTAGATAATACTCTAAGGACTGGCAATGCCTGGTTTTGGAGCACATCACGCAATAAATTGTGGATGAAGGGTGAAGAATCTGGCAATATTCAACCTGTGCTGGATGTATGCGTGGACTGTGACTCTGATGCATTGTTGTATTTAATAGATTCCGAAGGAGCAGTTTGCCATACTGGTAATCGTTCATGTTTTCATAATAGATTGAATAAGCAATAGCAGGCCTCATTCAGTCAAGGGGAGTGAATAATATATTGACACTAACCTATATAAAGTTAATATTTATTAATGATCAAAATTAAGTATCACTAAAATTTTGATTAGCCAAACTTATCTACTCCTTTTAGAGAAAACTGATAATCACAGATATGGGTATCATACAATCGCTACGATGTAGGGAGTGCAGAAATGAATACGACCCTAAGTTTAGGTACATATGTGAAGAATGTTATGGGCCTCTTGATGTTATTTACAAGTTCGCTTCTGATATAAAAAGAGACACTTTCAGCTTACGAGAGAAGACTTATTGGCGATATTTCGAACTCCTGCCTATTGCTCACAAAGGCAATATTGTAAATCTGAACGCAGGCTTCACTCCACTTCAACATGCAGATATACTCGGCAGACAACTAGGAGGGTTGAAAAACCTATTTATAAAGAATGATTCTGTAAATCCGACATTTTCATTTAAGGATAGGCCAGCTGGCGTAGCCGTGTCAAGGGCAAAGGAGAGTAAATTGAAAGCAGTAGGTTGTGCTTCCACAGGTAACTTGGCGTCCGCAACGGCTGCTCACGCTGCCAAGGCAAAATTACCATGCTATATCTTTGCACCGACTGATATAGAAAATATTAAGATTGCACAAGCATTATCTTACGGAGCAGAATATGTAGCAGTAGATGGTACCTATGACGATGCAAACAGAGTTGCAGCCGTAGTAGGTGACTCAAAGGGCATTGGAGTGGTCAATATTAACATGAGGCCATATTACGTGGAAGGTTCAAAGACACTGGCCTATGAGGTTGCTGAACAGCTGAATTGGCAGGTCCCTGATCATCTTATTATTCCTGTTGGAAGTGGAGCAATGTTAAATGCAATTTGTAAAGGCTTCGAAGAGTTAAGTGATTTAGGATTGATTGATAGCGTAACAAATTTGAAGATCACGGCTGCTCAACCACATGGTTGTGCTCCTGTATTTAATGCATTTAAAAATAACAGCAATGAGGTTATTCCTGTTGAAAGACCTGAGACTATTGCAAAGAGTCTTGCAATAGGAGATCCAGGGGATGGCCTATACGTACTCAGAAGACTCAAACAATACAATGGAATTGCTGAGGAGGCCACAAATGATGAAATCATAGACGGAATACTGGCATTGGCAAAGACAGAAGGTATCTTCACAGAACCTGCTGGTGGAGTGGCAATAGCAGTACTTCAGAAGATGGTTGAAGAGGGTAAGATAGACAGAGATGAAAAAGTAGTTTGCTATATCACAGGAAATGGGCTAAAGGCAACGGAAGCACTAGCAACTGTGTTGCCTACTCTCAGTGTCGTGAAACCTGACGTACAAACGGTTTCAGCAATGATTAGATAATCCTGCAGTAGAGTAGGTATATAATATGGCTAATGTGGAATTTGTGATCCCGTCGGTCCTTAATAAAGGCATGGGAGAGAAAAAAATCTCATTAGAAGCTCGTGATCTGAGCGAAGCGTTTCTGAAAGTCTCGGATATCCTTGGTGATGATTTTAAGCGTAGAATATTTGATCTGAATGGAAAGCCCCGTTCCCTGATCAATATTTACGTTAATGGCAAAAATATGCGTTTTAGCAGTGATGGTATGTCTGCCCTGCTCAAAGACGGAGATTCCCTATATATATTACCAGCCGTGGCTGGAGGAGCAGACCTGACGAATGAAGATACTCAGCGCTATTCTAGGCAAATAATGCTAGATGAGATTGGATTCATCGGAATGGAAAAGTTACGCTCTGCGAAAATATGTGTTGTAGGAACTGGAGGCATAGGAAATCCCGTTGTAACTCAGTTAACAGCAATGGGAGTTGGCAAACTCACAATTGTTGATAGAGATGTTATCGAAATATCTAATTTACATAGACAACATCTATACAACCAAGGTGATCTGGGCAAAGTTAAGGTTGAAGTAGCTGCAGAACGTCTAAAAAGAATAAACCCCCATGTTGAAATCGAAGCTGTCCCCGTTTCTATTACTAAATATACTGCCGAAAGTGTCGTCAGAGGAATGGATCTAGTAATTGATGCACTCGACAGTGTTGATGCAAGATATGCCCTCAATGACGCATGTATCAAAAACAATATACCATTTATTTACGGTGGGGCACTGGGCATGTTAGGCTCGGTGTGCACTATACTCCCTAACAAATCTGCATGTTTACGCTGTATGTTTCCCGCATTGACCGAAGATGACATGCCTACTTGCAGTACCGAAGGGGTTCATCCATCAATCTTGTATTTAGTAGCTGGCACCCAGGTGTCTGAGGCAGTAAGGGTTATTCTAGGGCAAAAACCCAAACTAATAGATAGATTGCTATATATCGACTTAAACGAACTATCCTTCGATAAAATCCAAATGTCTAGGCAAGAACAGTGTCCTTCATGCGGACAAAAAGAAGACAAGAATGTAGACTTAGTTCCGCAGCAGGAAGAAGTGATAATTGAGGAGCTATGTGGAAGGGAGAGAGGCAGACGGGCATATAGCGTTACTCCTACATCAACACTATCTAATTCAATTAGTCTAGCCGGAATAGCAAAGAACGCAGAAACGCTTGGTTATGACATCAAAATGAAGGGGAAGCTAGGTATCACTGCTATAAGCGCAACTGCTAGCAAATTGTCAATCAGTTTTCTTAGAAGTGGCGCAGCGACAATTGTCGGTGCAAAAGATGAGCATGATGCAATGTCAATTTATAGAGAATTTGCAAAGTCTAGTGACTAGTCTTCTTGAGCCGTATCGAGATGTAAGTTTAGAACTCATCTGAAAAGTCTCATTAGAATCGTTATACAGCCAAGTTGTAGTGTTGGTAGAGGAATATTTTGGTCTACCATGTTTTGGTTCAGTATTACTTCTTTCTTTTATTTGGGCTCTAATACGTCTATTGTAAAGGTATGTTAGTACTATAAGCGTATGATATTTGGGATCAGCCCAAATGCATTGTGGTCTGCTCTTTGGCCTTCCACTGTTATTCCTAATTTGTATATTATTCAGGAGGGGAATTAGCTTTCTGCTTTCATCCTCATTTCCTGGATCCAAATCTGTTACTATTGGTAATGATTTAGGCGTTACTGCTACGTGTATCTTGCTTCCCTTTATTCTCTTATAGCCATCAAAGCCTATTTCTTGCCCCCTTTCCTTGATGCTACGGTGCTACTATCTACTGATAGATCGTCTAAGTTTATCAATTCAGAATTATAGCCACGTGATATCAAGTAATTCATCATATTTTTCCACACATCTCTGATATTCCACTTCATATGTCTTTCCCAAGCTGTTTTGTAAGAACCGTATTTTGAGGGCATACCATCCATCTACATCCACTCATAAGGACATATAAGTTGCCATTAACTTTATTCCTGTCATTAGCTCTAGGTTTACCAGTAGGAGCATGAGGAGGAATTGATGGTAGTAAAAGATTCCATTGATTATCTGTTAGCTCTCCAAACCTCACTAGTTTGATAAAACACAATCAAAGCTATACGTAAACTGGTGAGATAGTCTATTACTTTCCAGATGAGTTCTTAATGCAATCCATTTTTATTAAATGAGTGAAGGGTCTATATTGATAGAAAAAGAAATTTCAGCCAGAGTACCTTCCAGGGATCGATCTGCTCCAAAGTACTTCGGCAATAATTTTGGCTACTTAAGTCCTGTACGATTGTAAGGCAACTCAAGAACAGTACCAGACAGTTCCCTCTATGATGCTGATTTAGGAATTGTACTAATTTGAGATATTATAGGCCAGTTTATAGAACGCCAACCATCGAAATGTAAAAAATTTGAAATTTAAATATCGTTTTTAGTAGTACTACCATCTTCTACCCGCAATTTCGCGCATGTGATAGTAGATGAATTGTTGTGCGTATCCGCTATATTCCCCAAAATAGCGCCTTAGGTATCGCGATACTGCTGTGTATTGATTTGTGCTTAAACTCTCGTTCTTGCTTAATTTATCAAGCTTCGTATCTCCGCTCTCATCTAGGAGCCAGTAATAATATCGTGAAATTGCTTTCGAAATCCATACATCAATGGGAAATGCGTCAAGTTTTTCCAGCGAGAATAACAATATACAATCAGCAATTTTATTGCCAATTCCGTATACCTTTAGAAGTTCGCTCTTTGCTTCCTCATATTCTCTATGAATTAGATGATCCGTATCTAGATTGCCAGAGATGAGATGTTTTGCCACAGCCTTAATGGTCTTGGCTCGATAACCGACGCCACATGCTTGTAGGTCACTCAGGGTTGCCATGTTCAAACTTTTGGTAGAGGGGAAAGTATAAAATTCTCTTCCGTCAAATGTTAATTTGGTGCCAAATTTTTTCGAAAGATTCATTAGCATTCTACGAATCATTGTTATATTGGTATTACTGGCACATGCGAAAGAGAAAAGACATTGGTGGGGCTCTTGTCGCATCAAACGCAAACCATGATATTTTTTAATTGCTTCATGGACCAAAGCATCATTTGAAAGGATTGACAATACTTTACCTATGTTATCGTCTAACCTAAACACCTTTCTTTCCCATCCTTGGATTTCAGGATAGGAGCTAAATTCGAATTTATTATCTTTACTACTATTACTATCTCTATCACTATTACTACCACTATCACTATTACTAGTACGTCCATCATCCAAAACTGTAAATTTAACGATATTGTCCCCATAGGTGCCGTACCAAGAATTACCGATTTGTTGCCATAGAAACATTTGGCCGCTACTAACACTGATAGTTGGGTTAAAATAATAATACCTATAATAAAGAGAGTCTGGATCAGACAATAAGATCGAACCTAAAAGATGTGGTCAACCCTATTGAACCTTTTTATCTTTTTCAGGTTGACCTATGATTTCGAAAAGCAAGTTATGAAGTGATGCTAGCCTTTCAGAAATTTAATGAATCAGACTTCAACTACTTCTCCTGCATTTGGCGCCTTTGATTCAAATCCAAATTTGACTCTTATCTCCTCTGCAAACTTGGTACATGAAGGTCCGTCACCATGGACTGTTAGCACCTTTGGGTTACCCCGTATGTGCTCAAGGATCTCAAACAATTCGCTTCTACTATTGTGTCCTGAAAATTCAAACCGCCTAACATCAGCTAGACATTTTCTTTCCCTGCCATCAAAATTTACCACTTTTCTATCGAGAAGCGTTCGGCCAGGAGTACCTTCACCTTGATATGATACCATGGCAACCCCGTTCCGTTCGCTCTTGGCAATTTCCTGTAAATAAAATACGGCAGATCCTCCAACCAACATCCCGGCAGGCGAGATTATAACACAAGGTTCCCTGATCACGCTCTTTCTTCTATTCCATCCAGTTATCCACTCTGCCTCATTTATTGCACGCTTGAACACTTCAGCGTTTTTAAGGAAAGTGGGATGTTTCAACATTATTTGGTTTGCCTTCACCGCCATCCCATCCATTACAACTTTATATCGAAAATTATAAGATTTTAAGACACATGCAATCTCTTGTGCCCTTTCAACAGAAAAGGCCGGTATAAATAGAGTCCCATTTCTGTCAAGCACTTCGTAAGCAAACTCCAATAACTCCTTCTCGGCATCCTCTCTTGGCATCTGCTCTGTCTGTGAATATGTACTCTCAATTATCATCAAATCAATGTCATCAAAGTTCAAATCCGCAGGTCTAAGCAGTTTTGAACCTCTTGTATTGATATCTCCGGTATAGAATAACCGTTTACCTTCGTGCTCTACGATGATAGAAGCACCGCCCAATACATGACCAGACTCATGCAGAGTTATTTTCATGTCATTTACTTTGTATGTTTCCTTATACTGTAAATTTCTAGAATGTTTCATCATTGTTGATATGTCTATATATTCAAAGGGCAAATAGAATCCAGATATTTTTATCATGTCTTCAATTAACAATTGTGAAAGCTCGAATGTGGGAAGAGTAGCTAATACTTGAACAGCTGCTGAATCAGACAAAAACAGCGACGGAACAAATCCTGAATGATCCAAGTGGGCATGGGTAATCACTACTGCGTCAACGTCTTTTGGTCTTACGTGCATAGGAAAAATCGGTTCTCTTTTTAAGAGAACACCATAATCCATCAAAATACCGGTACTGTTGCTATTTACAAGGAACGCCGAACGACCTACTTCTTTCGCGGCACCTAATACTGAGACTTTCAATATAACCCCTTATTTTTATCTAAAGTGCTTTAAGTCTTTCACAATTATTAGCATTGCCGGTGTCATTCTTCCGAAAGGGCAATAGAATCTAGCTAACCCTTATACAAGACTCACGAAAGGATTAATAAAAAGGCAGAACTTTTCTATGAAAAATTATATTGATTTCTTTGAATCTAGTATTTTAATATGGCTCCTGCTAATACCAGAAATAACAAATTTATTTCCTAAAATGCTTAATTTTCAATCCTGATAATAAAGCATTAATAGCCTACTTCACTAGGAAAACAGGATTTGGGCAAAGATGAACTTACTTCCATCTTTTCATCAGACCCTGATAGATACTATAGGGTTAGGTTATTCGATGAATTGGGATTCGAGCGTCAACGATGCATTAAGTGTAGCAAATTTTTTTGGGCCCTTGGGAAGAAGTTGAATTGTCCCGATCACGATAATTATGAATTCCTTACTGATCCCCCTACGAAAAAGAGGCTCGATTATATTAATGCATGGAATGAAATTAAACGTTATTTTCAGTCGAATGCACACGCTTATGTGAACCGATATCCTGTAGTTTGTAGATGGCGAGATGATCTGCATTTCACTATAGCGTCAATAGTAGATTTTCAAAGAGTTATTGGAAACAACGTTATATTTGAGTTGCCTACAAATCCGCTTATTGTTCCCCAAATTTGCTTGCGATTTAATGATATAGAAAACGTGGGCCTAACAGGTAGGCATTATACAAGCTTTTGTATGGTTGGCCAAGTATCTGATGCTGACGCATCAGGTGGCTATTGGAAAGATAAGTGTATCGAGCTCGACTTTGGAATGCTTACACATGCATTAGGAATAAAACAAGAGGAAATAACTTTCGTAGAGGATGTTTGGATGGGCGCTGGTGCCTTTGGTTGCTCATTAGAATATTTCGTTAGTGGACTTGAACTAGGCAATGCCGTTTTTACTGAATTCGAGGGAAATTTAAACAATTATACTCAAATGAATAATAAAATTATTGATATGGGTGCAGGGCTCGAACGACTCTCTTGGATCACAATGGGAACACCAACTAGCTATGATTGCTCATTCGGGCCAGTTGTACAGAGATTAATAGACAGTTCTGGAGCCCCGAATAATTCCGAACTCCTTTCGGCATATTTTAAGGCAGTTTCTAATCGATTTGACAGTTTGAATGGCGATCTTGAAGGGCTGAAGCGTTCTGTAGCCAAGGAACTGAAGTTATCTAGTGACATGCTTGCAAAGCTGATAATTCCTCATGAAGCAATCTATACAATTGCAGATCACACGCGCACCTTGGCTTTTGCTATATCTGATGGAGCCCTTCCATCAAATGTCGGAGGTGGATATAATCTAAGAGTAATTCTGCGTAGGGCTCTTTCGATTATTGAGAGATTAGGTTGGGTAATGAAACTCGATGACATCGCGGATGCTCACATTGATTATATGAGAGGCATGTATCCAGAACTTGAAGAACATAGAGAAGAGATTAGGACAATACTTCAAATCGAATCTCGCAGGTATGTAGGATCTAAGCAAAGGATGGAAGCTCTTGCTACCTCGATAAAGAAAACAAAGAAGAAGTTATCGGTAGATGATTTGATCAGAATGTATGACTCTGATGGTGTTACGCCTGATTTTCTGGTCGATTTTGGAGTGTTGGAGGGCATCCCGCCTACCTTTTATACAAAACTTGCCGAGCTTCATACAGACCAGGTAGCAAAACATGTTCAACATCCTGTCTATGGAATAGATGGTATTTCACCGACTAGATTATTATATTACGAAGATAAATCAATACGGAAATTCACCGCCAAAGTTCTCAATGTTGTCGATAAATGTTTTCTGGTTCTAGATCGGACAGCATTCTATCCTAGGGGGGGTGGCCAGGAGCCGGATACAGGCGATATTAATGGTCTGAAAGTGATTGAAGTTTTAAAACAGTCAGATGTAGTAGTTCATAAACTCCAAACTCCATATGATTTTAAATGTGGTGATACCGTGCATGGAACAGTGAATGATCGAAGGCGTGAGTCAATTACAAAACACCATACTGCTACACATGTGCTCAACACATCTGCCAGAGAGAATCTAGGATCTTGGGTATGGCAGAATTCTGCATATAAAGATGAGAATTATGCCAGGTTGGATATAACTCACCATTCTTCTCTCCATACCCAAGATATTGAAAGAATAGAAATGACTGCAAATCAAATAATTAGACAAAACTTGCCTGTTAGGATTGACTTCTACGATCGTGTTGAAGCTGAGCGAGCCTTCAGCTTTAGAATCTATCAAGGCGGCGCTGTCCCTACCAATAACCTTAGAATCGTTAAAATCGGGAATCGGGATATAGAAGCATGTGGCGGAACGCATGCTACCACTACGGGTGAAATAGGATTAATTAAAATCACAAAATCGGAAAGAATTCAGGATGGGGTAGTCAGATTAGAGTTTGTTGCTGGTCAAGCTGCTATTAGTTATATTCAAAAGGAAGACAACCAGCTTGCTACGATCTCTCAATCACTGGGCTCTAGTAAGGAAAGAGTGGTTGATTCACTTCAAAAGACATTAGAAGATTCTCTAACAACAAAAAAGAAGGCGAAACACATGCTCCGGAGATTCGTTCCATTGATATCTAAATCTGTATCGAAATCAGCTGTGCAACTGACCTCAGATGGAGTTAAATTTTATAATGTGAACGATAGTGAATTGGATGAGGAATATCACATCACTGTTGGCGAAAGATCAATCCAAGACGATCCTTCTCTCATCTATTTAGCACTAATCTCAAAAGACGGAGGAATAAGGGTGATCGTTTTTGTAGGTGAAAATGCACAGAAAAAGATAAGTGCAGCCGTGATTGCAAAACAGGTTTCTGCTGATTTGGGAGGTTCAGGTGGTGGTAATAATAAGTTCGGGCAAGGCGGAGGGAAGTTTAAAGACAAAATAAATTCCGTATTACTCTCAATAGAAGATTTAATACAGAAATATGAAGGGGAATCGAAGTAATCGCAATTTATGACCAAGATCGGCTCTAAAAAATTGGGAAATAAAGGAAGAATGTATGATTGAGATAGATTGGAATTCTATTGAAGAAAAGTGGAGGGAAAGGTGGGAAAAGCAGCAGATTTTTGAATCAGATCCTGATTTGCTTAAGAAGAAATACTTCATAACAGTTGCATTTCCGTATCCAAACTCTCCTCAACACGTAGGTCATGGAAGAACGTATGTTCTTGCTGATGTTCATGCTCGTTATATGAGAATGAAAGGTTACAACGTGTTATTTCCGATGGGCTTCCATTATACTGGCACGCCTATACTTGCTATGTCACGAAGGATAATATCCGGGGATAAAGAGTTATTGGAAACATTTCATCAGGTTTATAATGTTTCAAGAGCTTTAATTCCAAGCTTTGCAGACCCTCTTAAAATCGCTGAGTACTTTCATAGCGAGATTAAGCTTGGAATGAAAGAGATAGGATTTTCAATCGATTGGAGACGAGAGTTTACAACAGTAGACAAGGCATATTCAAAGTTTATCACCTGGCAGTTTAACATCTTTAGAGAAAAAGGATTGATTATTCAGGGATCACATCCGGTAGGTTGGTGCCCTAATGATCAAAACCCAGTTAGCCAGCACGATACTATAGGAGATGTTGAGCCAGAATTCATTGAATATATATTGATTAAATTCAGATCAGAAGATGGATACATTATTCCGACAGCGACACTGAGACCAGAAACAATTTATGGTGTCACTAATTTATGGGTCAATCCAACTATAGATTATGTTAAAATTTACCTCAAAGATAAAAAAGAAAAATGGATTGTGAGTAAGGAAGCAGCATTAAAACTAACTTATCTTAACCATGGAATTACAATCGAATCCCACGTTTTGGGAAAGGATCTGATTGGCACCATGGCAGAAAACCCGGTCACCCGCGTATCATTTCCTCTCTATCCGGCGTCCTTCGTAGAGGCTGATGGTGGCACCGGGTTTGTAATGTCTGTACCAGCCCACGCACCTTATGATTATCTAGCACTAGAAGACCTAAAAAATAATGCTGCGATTAGAAATGAATTTAATTTAAAAGAGATCGAGATAGAGCCAATAAAGGTAATCGAGTCTGAAGATTATATGGAAAACCATGAAATACCTGCAAGAAAGTTGTTAAACAGTCGTAAAATACAGAATATGTCAGACCCGCAAGTTGAAAAGCTCACTAATGAGTTATACTCGCACGAATACTATAAGGGAAAGATGCTTCAAATGGCGGGAAAATATGCTAGCACCCCCGTATTTGAGGCAAAGGACAAGATAAAAGATGAGATCCTCCAAAGCGGTGATGCAGAAATAATGTTTGATCTGACAAATAAATCCGTTAGATGTAGATGCGGTACAAAATGTGTGGTAAAGATACTAAACAATCAATGGTTTTTAGACTACGGGAATCCGGATTGGAAACGTTTGGTGCATGAATGTCTTAACGAGATGGATTTAATACCTGGAGAGATTCGACAAGAATTTACAAATGTCATCGATTGGTTAAAGGAAAGAGCTTGTGCTCGGAAAAGTGGATTAGGCACTAAACTGCCGTGGGATAATGAATGGATAATTGAAAGCTTATCAGACTCTGTCATTTATATGGCATATTATACACTTGCAAAGTATGTTAATAATAACTCTATCCGCGATCCTGATAGTTTAACTAATTCGTTTTTTGATTATGTATTCTTGGGAAAAGGAAGTTTAGACGTTGTCGCACGAGAGCTGCGAATGTCCACGACATTGCTCAGTCAAATTAGGGACGAATTTTTGTACTTCTATCCTGTTGACTCGAGACATTCTGGAAGAGATTTAGTACCTAACCACTTGTCATTCTTTATTTTCGGTCAGGTTGCAATTTTTGAAAAAAAACACTGGCCTAAACAGATAGTTATTAATGGTTCAGTTTTGATGGGAGGCAAGAAAATGTCAAAGTCCCTTGGAAATATTATCCCACTGCGTAATGCAGTCAGAAAAAATAGTGCAGATGCGATTAGATTAGCGATGGTTATTTCAGCTGAGCTGCTACAGGACGCTGACTTTTCATTAGAGACAGTAAAAGGCCTACGTTATAAGCTAGATGATTTGTATGAAAAAGCGAAGGAGTACTCTCAACCTCTCCTATCTGATTTAGAGCAAGAAAGAATAAATGAAGAATCAGAAGATAGGTGGCTTTTAAGTAGGCTTCAACATATTATTGAGAATACAACAAAATCTTTGGATAGGCTACGTATAAGGGAAGCGGTACATAACATATTATATACTATGGATTACGACATCCAGTGGTATGAAAAGAGGGTAAAAGCCAAGAATCGGGAGGGTTTATCAGTTGACTATGCTCGCTCTACTTTCATTGATGCTCGTATTCGAATGTTAGCGCCGTTTGCTCCATTCATAAGCGAAGAAATCTGGGAATTAACTCGCAAATCGACTACTTCGATAATGTTTTCCCAATGGCCGATAGTGGATAAAGGCAAAGAAGATGTAATTGCAGAAGAATCAGAACAATTAATAAAGAATCTAATTACGGATATTCAAAAGATTGTCAAAGTGGCCAGAATTAAGCCCAAAAGAATATATATTTATACTGCATCAAAATGGAAATTTAAAATTTATAGTAAGATCCTCTCGAAATTATCAGAAAGCAATCTTAACTTCGGCGACATAATAAAAATACTTATCAAAGACCCTGAAATCACCGAAGTAAAAAATAACTTGAATATGGTGCGAAAGATGGTAGAAGATATCTTATCTGAGCCACTGGAAACCAGAAACAGAAGGTTACTACTCAAGGTTTTCGATGAGAGATCGCCAATAGAGGACGCCGAGAGTTTGATACGACTGGAAATTGACACTGACACTGTGGATGCTCAGATTTCAGTTCGTTCCGAGGATGATTGTGATGTTTCAAATTATGACCCAAAGTTAAGAGCCAAAACCTCAAGGCCATACAAGCCAGCAATCTATCTGATGGAATAATCAGAAATTTATTAAAATAGAATACGATGAGTTATCTAGAAGATTACTATTTTGTTGGTTTATTTCTTTTCTTCCTCGCGGTGATAATCGATGAGAACATGTATAGCAAAAAGCCAAGTATAGCGATAGGAAGGCCATACAGAGCGAATCCTCCTTTGTGCGTGTAGCTTCCTATTCCCACGAATATTGCACCTACTAGTAACAAGGACAGTCCAAACCTAGCTGCTGTGGGCATTTGGATCTTCGTAGCCGACAATTTCTTTGCCTTCACCATTGTTTCGCAAACACCAATATCATTTTATGGTTACTAACTAATCACAAAATTATAATTATGGCACAGAAGTGGATCCAGGTGTTACTTTAAATGAGAGCAGGAGATATTCAAAATGCAAAATGAAAGCCATGAATTCCCTACTCTAGATGACATATTTAGAGCGAGAGACTCAATAGGTAATTCCATTAAGAAAACTCCCTTACAAAGGTCAG
The DNA here is from genome assembly GCF_009898475.1 of Nitrososphaera sp. AFS. Taxonomy (GTDB): domain Archaea; phylum Thermoproteota; class Nitrososphaeria; order Nitrososphaerales; family Nitrososphaeraceae; genus Nitrosopolaris. Next base: position 32,045 of record NZ_QURE01000020.1, read on the forward strand.
AAACATTTTCCAAATTAATTGGCACGAATATCTTCCTGAAGCTCGAGTCTCTACAAAAGACTGGCTCTTTTAAGGTTCGAGGCGCATTGCTTAAACTTGGCATGTTATCAAGGGAAGAAGAAAAAGGAGGCGTCATAGCAGCTTCTGCAGGCAATCATGCTCAAGGAGTAGCATATGCTGCTCTCAAAAAAAATATTCCATGTACAATAGTTATGCCCAGGAATGCTTCCCCTGCCAAAGTTGCTGCCACCAAGGCCTATGGGGCAAATGTGATTCTTCGTGGGCTAACCTATGAAGAATCATGGCTTGCTGCACAGGAAATCTCAAGAGAGAGAGGTCATGCAATCATTCACGCTTTTGATGATCCGCAAATAATTTCTGGTCAAGGGACAATTGGATTAGAGTTGCTTGAGGATCTTCAGAAGGTTGATGAGGTTTACTTACCAATTGGGGGTGGAGGACTGGCTGCAGGAGTAGCAATAGCAATAAAAACAAAAAATCCCAGAGTTAGGATAATTGGAATAGAGTCTGATGCATTTCCTTCAATGAAAGAATCTTTAGAGCATGGATCCATCCGACACATAGTTGCAGGCCGTACCATCGCAGATGGCATCTCGGTAAAGTCGCCTGGACGACTGACTTATGAGATAGCAAGTCAATACCTAGACGATCTAAGACTAGTTGACGACTCCTCAATCGTTCAAACCATGTTTTTACTCATGGAAAGAGCAAAGCTGGTTGTAGAACCAGCAGGCGCAGCAAGTCTTGCATATCTAATTGAGAAAGGTCATCCTAACAAAGAAAAGAACGTAATAGCGTTACTATCAGGAGGCAACGTGGATATGTATCTACTGGGACAAATAGTTGCAAAGGGCTTAATGAATATGGGAAGAATGCTCAAAATCTTTATACAATTACCAGATAGGCCTGGTGCGCTAAAGACCATAGTTGATATTATTGCAGATATGAGTGTCAATATTGTCGAAGTAGTTCATGACAGACTTAGCTCCAATGTTTTTGCCGGTACCGCTGGAGTCTACTTGAGCCTTGAAATGGAAAATTCAAGCCATGCAGAACGATTACTTGGCCACCTAGACGCAAAAGGAGTAAAATTCAAGATAGTAAACTGATGGTACGCTTGGCAGTTGAATTACTAGTGCTGTGCATTTATGGGGTGTCTTATTATTGAAATGGTCTTAAGTGACGATACGACATTCAACTGGGACAGTCATACTCCCTGAATCCTGCCTTTAGTTTTATTAGGACGAATTCATTGTGGCCAGCTGGCAAAAAGGATGTATCAAATTTTCCTTCCCTTCTAAGTCGTTCATATTCGTTTATAGAAATCTTCTTTCTTGTTCCTATTTCTTTCTCTAAATCCATTCCTGCAACTATCTCTTTGTACTCTGGCTGCATCACGCCAGTAAACACCATTGCACTACTACCACTACCATAAGATCCGAACCCTACCCTCTTGTTTTCTAGATCTGTGCCTTTTTTATGCTCAAATTCTAATAAGCTTCGAAATCCCATGTACATGGAAGCAGTATACAAATTACCTATTATGGTCGACGCTTCGAGTGAGCTTGCCATTTTCTTTTCAAAAACTTCATTGTAAAAAGATGTTTGCATAAATGCTCTTCTGAACTTCTCGTCTGCTCTCATAAATTCAGTGTCTGCTAAAATTGATTCAATTGTACCTCTTGGATCCTTAGGAACTGGTTCTTCTAGACCTACTTCTTTAATAACCTGATTCCATCTAGGGAGATACCTCCATTCGTGTCTAAGTAAATATGCCAGTGCTTTTTCTCCCATCCTCCTATAGGGGAGATGAACGCTAAATAGATCTATGTGATCTGTTATGGATTCTCCATCATCCAATCTAATCAATTTTGTTCTAATTGCTTTTTCTTTGTAACTATCAAAAGCTTTTCTTACTTGAATCAAATATAGCAAATTTGAGTAATTCCCATTAACTACGGGCGTTTCTTTTCCACATGGTCTGTAAAAATCATATTCATTTTTAATAATTGTTGATGTGACCTTTTGATCGAAAGCCAATAGTCTTGGATTGTCTTTTATCAACATGGCAACAGAACCTGCACCTTGAGTATACTCTCCAGTAGAACCAATATCGTATTTTGCAATATCGCTAACGATGACTATAGCGGCTTTGCCATTATTTTCGTCTGCCCTAATCCAATTAGTATTATCATAAAGTGCGTAAGATCCGCTCACGCATGCAAATTTGCATTCTATACCGCCTACGTGCTCGAACGAGCTCTCACCATAAACCTGCTCGAGCATTCCAATCACAAAAGAATTCATTGCTTTGGATTCGTCTATCCCTGATTCTGTTGCGACATATATTCTCCCTATTTCTTGGGGGTGTAAATGGTTTTTTTGCATAAGTTTTAAACACGCGTTAGCGGCCATACAAGCTGGATCTTGATTTGTATCTACAAGGGCCATTTTTTTAACCCCTATGCCATACTCTAGTTTGCGGGGATCAATGCCCCTTGCCTCGGCAAAATCCTTGTAGTCTATATAAAGCTTAGGTACATAAATAGCTAGATCATCAATCCCTACCTGCATTATTCATCTACCATACAGGAGGGAACTATAGATAAAGACAATTTAAAGTTATATGTGGCTATTTTTAACTAGGTGTTATAATCTCTTTGACATGAAGATATAGGCTTTAACAATTTTTTATAGTATGATAGAAGTTGTCTCTCTCTGCCACTTGAAACCCAATCTGTTTTATGGAACTGATAATTTTATAAGAGCTCAGCTCCGTGGATCTCGAGCCGGTAGCTGTAACCACCTCTTCTCCGATCAGAGTACCACCGAAATCATCAGCCCCATAATTTAGCGCAAGCTGAGCCATGCCAATCCCATTTGTAAGCCATGAAGATTGAAGGTGGTCAATTAAGCCATGATACATAATTCTTGCAATAGAAATCATCTTCAAAAGGTTAAGTCCCCCTGCAGGATATTTAACTTTGCCTTCTGCCTGCATACGTGTTTTATTAGGCTCAAAACTCCATGGAATAAATGCCATAAAACCTCCTGTCTTTTCTTGTAACTCAGCTATCTTCACGATATGACTTGCTCTTTGTTCTTCGGTTTCTGTGGTACCATACATCATAGTAGCAGATGACTTGATGTTTAATTTGTGTGCTTCCTCCATGATTCTAAGCCATTCGTGACTCTTGATTTTGAGTGGACTGATCTGTGCTTTTACTTCATCATCTAAAATTTCGGCTCCGGCTCCCGGTAATGAATCCAAGCCGGCACCTTTGAGTCTTGAAAGAACCTCCTTAGTGCTGCAATTCTCGACTGCTGCAATATTATCAATTTCAGAAGCAGATAGCCCATGGATACCAACTTGAGGACAATTTTTTTTTATTGCTTTGAAAGCATCTTCATAAAACTCGAGCTTCAATTCTGGATTGTGTCCTCCCTGAATCAAAACTTGGGTGATCCCAAACATTTCTCTAGCAACTAATACTCGTTTTGCGATCTCCCCCAAAGATAACGTATATGCTTCTCCATGTCCGACTGGTCGATAAAAGGCGCAGAATTTACAGTACGTTATGCATACATTAGTGTAATTTAGTATAATGTTATTAACAAATGAAGCCCTGTTTCCGAAGAGTTTCTGCCTAATCATATTGCTGACAAGTGCTATCGGATATATGTCGTTGGATTTGAATAGCTTAATGCAATCATTTAGTCCAAGTTTTTGACAATCCAATGCTCTGTACAGAATGTCTGCTACGTCTGATTTTGATATCAAATTATATGCAAGGCTACTTTTTTGCAACTTCGGCACATTCGGATAGATTACAATGATATTTATTTCTTACAAAGTTGGTCATCTCTAATAATAATTAACCTAAGCAATAGATATTATATCTGAGGTTCAATGGTACGATTAGTTTGCTAAGGAATAGCGAATTGGGTGGAACGCCCGCACTGGAAAAGGCATTGGCCGGACATGAGTTGACGTATAAAGATGGACTAGAGCTTATGAACGAGGAGAACCTTTTTTTGTTGGGTTCTGCAGCTGACAATATTCGTAGAAGTATCAAGGGCGATACCGTCACTTTTGTTGCTTCATATTACTTAAACTACACGAATGTATGCGCCGCCAGTTGTCCTCTGTGTGCATTTTACAGAACCAATGGCGCTCAAGATGCATTTACCCTAACTACCGAACAGATAATATCGAGAGCACGAATTGCAATTAAACAGTTAGGAACAACAGAATTGCATATAGTCGGCGGATTTCATCCAAAGCTCGGCATAGATTATTATGAGAATATGATCAGGGCAATAAAAAGGGAATTTCCTGACGTTGTAATTAAGGCCTTGACACCTGCGGAAATCTTCTTTATCTCCAGAGTAACGAAAAATTCGACAAGGGAGGTGCTACAAAGGCTGAAAGCAGCTGGCTTGGATGCTCTTCCTGGGGGAGGAGCCGAAATTTTTGCCCCGGAAACAAGAGATATTATCGTAAGAGGAAAGTGTTCTGGCAAAGAGTGGTTAGATACTGCCCGTCAAGCTCACGAGATTGGGCTGAAGAGTAATTGTACAATGCTCTTCGGCCATGTAGAGAAACCAGAACATATTGTTGACCATGTATTAAAAATCAGGGATCTTCAGAAAAAGACTCGTGGCTTTACGACCTTTATCCCATTAAAGTTCAGCTTGGAGAACACCGAATTAGAACAAAAGGGACTTATAAAAGCCGAAAGTGCTGCTACTTATGACCTGAGAGTTATTGCTGTCTCTAGGCTGCTACTGGCAAATGTATTAGACAACTTGTCAGTTTATTGGGTAGCCTTGGGTAAGAAGTTGGCACAAGTGGCATTATCTTTTGGAGGTAATGATCTGGTCGGGACTGCATTTTCTGAGGAAATATTCAAAGCAGCTGGTAAAAATTCCGGCACTTCTATTCAGGAATTAACCAGTTTGATCAAAGAAATCAAAAGAGAGCCTGCGCAAAGAGATACATTCTTCAACATCATGAGGAGGTTCAATTGAAAATTTGTCTGAAATAATAACTAGTGTTATGAACCTAACTCCGGGCCTGGATCGGACAGATCTGATCTAGTGGGATTCAGGCGAAAATTGGCTCGGTAGCGGATGGGACTATTCCCTCGCGTAGTCCCATCATGAGCAATTTATTGATGGCCTTTTTGCCAGTTTCGCCCATCTCAACAGTGTTCTCATTGACGTACATTTTAATGAATTTTTCCATGACTTGTTTTGTATGTCCCCTGCTATACTTCATCGCATAATCTACAGCACTGCTTACGTTTCGAAGCCCATATACAATTGAATCTCTGAGTAGACTGTTAAATGCACCAATTTCTTCGGAACTCATGGACTTAATATTCGCAACATTAATTCCTAATGGTACGGGTAGCCCATCGGTATTGATGTGCCACCAAGCTCCCAGATCGATTATCTTGCGTAGGCGTTCTTTTTCATATGTTATTTGCGATTCATGGATTACCAGCCCAGCATCAACCTTGTCAGATAAAATTGCATCGGGAATATTCCGAAAATTCATTTCAAAATACTTGAATTTTCCGATTACTAAGCTCAGTAATAGATTGGCCGAAGTCATCTTTCCTGGTATCGCAATAGAGCATTCCTTCAACTGAGAAAGTGATAATTCTTTTTTCGAAAGTACAGTTGGACCGTAGTTCACCCCAAAGCTAGCGCCGGACGTAAGAATTACGTGGTTTTTTATAAAAGAATATGCATAAACCGAGATTGCAGTGACATCCAAGGTACCTTTGAGTGCATATTTGTTGAGAGTTTCTATATCTTCTATAACATGTTTAAACGTAAAGATAGGAGATACGACTTTACCTGTTTCTAAACCATAAAACATGAAAGCGTCATCTGCATCAGGCGTATGGCCGACTATTATTTCCTTCATAAACTAGACCAACATTGAAATATGACCCACTATTATAGATTGCAACAAATTTCTATGCTGTAGTTTAGTATGATATCCTGGTCCAAAATGATTATAACCGAATCGTCTCGATGCATATTTTTGTTACATTAACTTACTGACGTTAAAACTCATGTATGTAGGGAACGTTTAATAGTCTTGCATAAAGGTTTTTTCGACTATATATGCCGAAATTTAAGTCCACTCAAGATATTTTGAGAATTATTGGTAATCAAGACCAAATCCGTAACTTCGGAGTTATAGCTCATGTCGACCATGGCAAAACAACCATGAGCGATAGTCTGTTGGCCGCCTCAGGTATTATCTCTCCATCTGTGGCTGGTCAGGCTCTTGCCCTCGACTCAATGAAGCTTGAACAAAATCGCCAAATGACTATTCGTGGAGCGAATGTTACTTTATTTTATGAAAGTGGGGGCAAGGAATACGTAGTTAATATGATCGACACCCCTGGCCACATCGACTTTACCGGCAGGGTCACACGGGCACTTAGGGCAATTGATGGTGTAGTCGTGGTATCAGATTCAGTAGAAGGAATTATGACTCAAACAGAAACGGTAACAAGACAAGCGCTTGAAGAACGGGTACGACCAGTTCTTTATATTAACAAAATTGATCGGCTAGTAAAGGAATTACGCCTAGATCCACAGGCAATGCAAAAATGGCTATCAAACATTATCGGTGAATTTAACAGACTTGTCGATATTTATGCCGAACCAGAACTCAAAGAGAAATGGAAAGTTAGCATACAAGGGAATAGTGTTGCATTTGGGTCTGCGAAAGATAGATGGGGCTTTAACTTCTCAATGGCCCAGAAAAAGGGAATTGGTTTTAAGGACGTCTACGATGCGTACACTTCTGATGATCCTGCTCCTATAAAGTCATTAGCTGAAAGGGCGCCGTTACACGATGCGGTTCTGGGAATGGTTGTCGAGCACCATCCTCCACCACATGTGGCACAAAAATATAGGATTCCAAAGATTTGGAGTGGAGATTTAGACTCGGATATAGGCAGAGCTCTATTATCATGCGACGAGAAAGGGGCAGTAGTAATGATGGTTACTACAATTAACGTAGATCCTCAAGCTGGAAGAGTTGCGACAGGAAGATTATTTTCAGGAACTGTGAAGGATGGTGATGAAATTTATCTCATAGACGCAAAGAGACCTGGAAAAATTCAGTCAGTCAATATCTATATGGGCAATACGAGAGAGGTAGTAGGTATTTTGCCTGCGGGGAATATTCCGGCATTGCTGGGTGTAGATTATGCTATTGCTGGAGAAACAATCTCTACTGTTAAAAATGTTCCAGCTTTCGAATCAATAAAATATGTTTCAGAACCAGTAGTTACAATCGCTGTGGAGCCAAAACACCCAAAGGATCTGCCGAAGCTCGTTGAGGCATTGCGGCGGATAACGGTGGAAGATCCTAATCTTATAGTCAAAATAAATGAGGAGACAGGCGAAACTCTGATGGCTGGAATGGGTGTCCTACATTTGGAGATAGCTACTTCTCTATTGCAAGAGGCTGGTTTGGATATATCTACTAGCCAGCCATTGATCAATTACAGAGAAACTATCCGGGCAAAAGCAGGACCTGTTATGAGTAAATCCCCTAACAAGCATAACAAGATCTTTATGCGCGTAGAGCCACTTGATGAAAACATAATTGAACTCATTAGAAACCGTCAGATTAGAGAGGATATGGACAAAAAGGAATTGGCCAAGTTTCTTCGTGACAAAGGCTGGAGTGCTGATGAAGCGAGGAGTGTAGCTGCTGTCGATATAAGTGGGAATATTTTGCTTGATGAAACTAAGGGAGTTCAGTTTATCCAGGAATCTATGGATTCAATTAAATCAGGCTTCGAAGATGTGATTTATTCTGGCCCAATTGCTCACGAAACCGTGAGAGGTGTTAAGTTCGTATTACACCATTTTGTGCCTCATGAGGATCCGGCGCATAGAGGATTAGCCCAGCTGATGCCGGCAACACGTAGATCAATGCTGGGTAATATGCTTATAGCAGATCCTGTACTTCTAGAGCCAATTCTAGGCATAGAGATCAAATGTCCTCAAGAACAAATAGGTACAGTTGCTGGGATTCTATCTGGAAAGAGAGGTAAATTGTTGCATGTAGAACAAAAGGGGTTGATTACTATTATTCGAGGAGAAGTACCAGCTTCAGAAACATTTGATTTATCTGAAGTAATGAGAGGAGGAACCGCAGGCAAGGCCTTATGGAATACATACTTCAAGACTTGGCAAGCAGCCCCCCATATTCAGAACCCTTGTACGAGATATTAGGAGCAGAAAGGGTCTAAACCCAGAGCCACCAAGTCCGGATGAATTTATAGATAAGGAATAATATTATCGATGAATAAAATCAGCGGTGCTTCAGCTGATTCTGTCTGGATATCAGAGGACTCATATAAACAATACAACAGTTACATATCTTGCAATATGTGCCAGTTTCGTTGCAATTTTGTCAATCCAGTGAATCATTAGGAACTCAGTTGCACTTCCCTGTCTTCAAATAATCATATGTCTCTTACAATTCAGCATTAGCTCTCGAGTCGATCAAGAATCTCTGTACACTGCCTTCAAGTTTACTAAAAGTTAACATTCTGGAATGGTATGGTTAATGTGTAATCTAGCCTCTCTAACTTTTAGATGGGTGGTGATCCTTAATTTAACCTCTGTGCGCAGGAAGTGCTATCAAAAATGAGTTATTTATAATAATATCCCCTGTAGACTCCACTTATCGCATCGCTCGAAAACTATCTCGGCAGAATTATAATTGGGGTGCATTTTCATTACTAATCTGCCCGCAATCGTAAGCACACAAAAGGCTATTGAATCCGCTCAAATAAACATAATCCATCAAAATAAGTCTGGGAAATTAATTATGTTAGCTAATTTTGTTAATAATCCATTAGCTCTTTAAATCTTATTATAGAAATAATAATCTAAACTTGAGACGGAATAAAAGAAGTGCTAGAGATGAGATTAATTTCCAAATGTACATACGAGCTAGTGTTATATACTAACTTAAGTTATACCGTTTGTATGAAACTCGACCTGCCAAGGTATACTGAAAGGTTTGGTGCGATAAGCCTTCACGGCGTGCAACGTGTTTACGAGTTGGATTCAGGATTTAATGAAGGTAGGCCTGCTTCAGAGGCAATTCGCAGTGTAGGGAATGTGGAAATTTCCGAAATTGAGAGGAAAATGGCTATAGTTATCCCTATTAAGGGAGAGCGCTTAAAGCTTTTAGAAGGAGTATTAAGCGGTATTCCGCATGATTGTCTAACGATTATTGTTTCGAATAGCCCTAGACAACCGGTTGATAGGTTTAAGCTCGAAAAAGAAGCACTTGAGCAATTTAACCGATTCGTTGGAAAAAATACATTAATCCTACACCAAAAAGATCCTGGGCTATCTGATGCCCTTAAGGAAGTAGGGTATAACAGTATATTTGGTCCCGATGATATTGTCAGAAATGGTAAGGCTGAGGGAATGGTTATTGGCATGCTCCTTGCAAAAATGGCAGGAAAGGACTATGTTGGATTCATAGATGCTGATAATTACGTCCCTGGAGCTGTAAATGAATATGTAAAAATATTTGCATCAGGTATTGCTATGTCTAATACACCGTACACTATGGTCCGGATTTCTTGGATTTACAAACCAAAAGTTTCAGAAAGCGGCCTTTATTTTTCAAAATGGGGTAGAGTCTCGGAAATAACGAATCAATATCTTAACTCATTGGTCTCCTATTATACCGGCTTTGAAACTGAAGTTATGCGTACCGGTAATTCCGGCGAACACTGTATGTCGATGAAATTGGCAGAGCTTTTAACCTACTCTTCTGGGTTTTCCGTTGAACCTTATGAAGTGGTTGATATTCTCGAAGAATTTGGCGGTATACTGCCTACCGAAAATCAGGACGCAATGGATAAAGGTATAGAAGTCATGCAAGTGGAAACGCGGAATCCACATTTCCACGAAGAGAAAGGTGAGGATCATTTAAAAGAAATGTTTAACGGCTCACTAGGTTGTATTTATCATAGCAAAATATGTCCCCCAAGGTTAAGAGACAAGATAAATGAAGAATTACGGGGACGAGAAATATTACAGGAGGGACGAGAGCCAGATATGCAAAGAAATATACAATCCTTCAAGAGCGTCGATATACATCAGTTCGCAAAGATATTACATGATCGTGCAATAAGTTTCGTTCATTCTAATTGATGGTTAAGCGACTGATACTTGATGTTTTTTTTAATACGCGATAGCCTGAACCGAAAAATGCAAAGAATAATTCGGTCCTCCTGTAATGACTAGTATTACAGCTAGAAAAATCCCCAATAAAGCTCGATTCCAGAAAAAAATGCTCTCCTTTTAGATAGCATAGCTTAATTCATTTTGATCCCCTTTGTCTAATAACCATTCAGTTAGAAAGTGTATCTCAAGTGGGCTCACTCTCCTTCGTCAGGAGTAAACTGTTTGCAAATAACTACTTTATTAAAGTTAGAAAGAGGCCATTTACATTCTATAGAAGAGAATTTCGTAAAAGATAATGATATACTTGACTTAAAATGTTCGGCAATTCAATACTCATGTCGACCATAACCGAAGCATATTTCTTGGAACTTATTTTTTGCTATTCCAAAGAAGCTTATTAGTTTAGCTTATAAATAAATATTTTATAAAAAGGCTTTTAAGGCATTAAGAATAACGTATTATGATTGAAGTCGAGTTTTGTAACGAAGCCTATGTTGCCGTTTTCGACCCACTAATCGAGATGAGGATAATATGTGTGGAATAGTAGGGTTATTGAGTAAGAAGGACGAGAATGTGGTACCACTCATAGGATCTATGCTTTCCTGTATGATACATCGTGGTCCTGATGGGGCTGGGATCACTGCAAATCGGTGTGTAATACAGTCAGAATCTTTTTCGGATTTACAATATCATAAAATATCAGGTGATAGTGCATTAGGCCACGTTAGGCTTGCAATTGTTGGTGGCACTTGTGGTCAACAACCGTTCTGCAGTTGTGATGGGCGGTTGACTATAGAACATAATGGCGAGATATATAATTACAAAAAGCTCCGAAAACAGCTATTAAAGGGTCATAAATTTGCCAGCCAAACTGACAGCGAAGTCATAGTTCATTTATTAGAGGATTATTTGAGAAACGACAACCTCATATACGCCATTAGGAAAACCGTCGCTCGGCTCGATGGAGTTTATGCTCTTGCTATTAAGGATGAAAAGTCAGGAACTATTACCTTGGTCAGAGATACTATGGGTGTTAGACAGATTTATTATGGGGAAAATGATCGCTTCGTGGCTTTTGCATCAGAACGTAAGGCTTTGTGGAAGGTGGGAATAAAGGAGCCAACACATCGTGTATTGCCAGGTTGTGCAGTTGTGATTAGGCCGAAGGAAAGGTTGCAAGAAATACAGGTATCAGCACCTCCGGTTCACCAGGCCAAGGTTATCTACAATTCTCTTTCTGTAGCAGTAGATGCATATCAAAGAGCCTTGGTTACTTCAATGAAGAAGAGAACTCAGGATTTCGATAGAGTCGGGATAATTTTTTCAGGTGGAATTGACAGTGTAATTGTTGCTTGGTTAGCAAAGAAAATGGTCAAGGATGTCGTGTGTTATACAGGTGGAGTTCATAACTCAAGTGATATAGTCTTTGCTCGGCAGATAGCTCGGAAATTAGATCTTAAATTGAGGGTAAACGAATTAACATCTGATGAGGTAGAACAATGTATACCTGAGATTATCGATACTATTGAGGACTCAAACGCAGGACAAGTGGAGGTAGCTATCCCTGTATATGCGGCAGTAAAGCTCGCCCATGAAGATGGAATAAACGTAATGCTGAGCGGTCAAGGTGCAGATGAGCTTTTCGGTGGCTATCCTTGGTACGCGCGAGTTCTCGAAAAAAATGGATATCAAGTATTGCGCGAACATATGACCGAAGACTTACTTTTACTGTATAAGGAAACACTCGAACGTGAAGATAAAATAACTATGGCGCATAGCATAGAGATGCGTGAGCCATTTCTTGATAAGAGGATCATCAAACTCTCTATGCAGATCGATCTCAAACTAAACGTGAAGGGGACAGAGGATCAGTTTGGAAAACATGTACATCGAAAACTAGCCCAAAGATTGGGTATACCTAAGAATATCGCCTATCGTCCTAAGGAAGCCGCACAACATGGATCAGGTATGCATGGGGTAGTTGATATGATTGCCAGAAAACACGGATTTGACGAATCTACTATCTCTCGAGGATACATTGAGGTTCTCAGGACCCGCGAGAAAGTGGGGAGCTCTCAGAGATATGGGTATCTTTTTGAGAATGAGAAATTGTGGATTGCAGAACCACATGTACAAATGTATTTTGATAGCCTCTCTAAGAAATTGCCTACGTTCGAGCCAAAGGTCCTCGCCAAGCCAAACAAGAGATAGTCATAGGTGTTGGTTAGTTAGTCCTTGCTACTACCTTAATTGTAACTTTATAATGGTGCAGTCGTTTCTAATAAATGGAAAACGTGTACAAATAACCAATTAATTCTCGTACCAAACCTCAAAAGTACTATATTCTTGGTATCAAAGTATTCGTCAACGTGAGTCAAAAAGGGCTATTAGCAAATGGTTAGGTTATTTATGGCCGTTTAATGTACTGTTCATATTGTTCGATACATTTTTCTTGTGTTTCTGACTGAACTGATCCAGGCCTAACCCGTCTTATCTTAAGTAAAGCTTCCTCAGCGTCTAAACCATGTTCTTTAATTAGATATGCAGCAAGCACTGTTCCTGTTCTGCCCCTGCCTGCAGCGCAGTGTACCATGACAGGTTTACCATGGCCAATTTGGGTACGGATATACTCAACTGTGTCATCTAACTGCTCAAGTGAAGGGGCACCATAATCCTCTACTTTTACGTGAAGATAATTGATCTCATTTTTATTATCTTTGAATGGGCTTTTAACGAGATTGCCAAACCACTCTATTGGTAGAGGCACCTCTCGCACCGTTATTATTGTTCTTATACCATGTGCTAACACCCATAGGAATTGCGAATAAGTGATCGGAATGCCGCTTCCAGCTAGCTGATCCTTTATGATCCAGCTGTAATTTGTCGGCTTATTAGCTATACGTCCATGAATCCATCTATAGGTATTGCCTATTACGGTCATTGCCAATATAGCAGACACCATTTAGTATATATTATAAGATATATTGTTCGCTGCAGATATTGGTTCACTAACCAGAGGTCATCCCTCTGTATCCTGCAGTTAGTCTATTTGATGGGATCCTACCATGCGTGATCACGGATACATAGGTATCGATACTAACCTGACGCCCGAGAATATTATGATGCACGAATAAATCAAAAATAATAGATCATGCATTAAATCCGCTTTCAAATCAAGCGTACCCGGCTTATTGGACAAATCTAGGCAATATTTAACCATCAACGTAGCATAGCTGACTAATCTCTGCCATAATCGATTGCTCACAACCCTTAATTCCTAGCAAGGACATATTCAGTGCATAATACAAATGCCTGATGAAACTTCGGATACGGACGAGCAGTACGTTTTAGCAAGAATAAGTAAAGTCGGTTTTGTGGATCAGTTGGGATTGGAAGGGGTGGTGATACTGCAGACTCCTGAAGGGAAAGAATTTCCTATGCGCGCTTTTTCTGGGGAGGTTGCCAAGCATATATCGCGATTCACAAGCGGTGATAAGAATACTATTCCTACAATTTACAACCTAGTAGAGGAAATTGCAGCAATGCAAGACCTATTATTGATGGAGGTGAGGGTTTATCAGAGCGGTTCGGTTTTGCGCGCAAATCTTTATTTCAAAACCAGAGATGCGAGTCTAGTGTTGAGAAACTATAGAGCATCTGATTCGATTGCTTTAGCAGCTTATTACGATGTACCAATTAAGGTAAGAAAGGGAATATTTGAGGAGGCAATTGAACAGTAACATTTCCATAGGGTACCACGGATAACCACTTTTGAACTACATATTCTCTTTGAGTTTCTGTTTGATTGGTTCCTGATCTGAATTGGTCTCTACTATTGGCTCACATGCGAAGGCGTATTTTGGGTAAATTGCCATTTAAACGTACGAGTAATCACTAGAGACTTTTTCGCTCTAGTTTATTTGATAGTACCACAAATTGCCTATTGATAGTTCAGATTTACTAGACTTTGTACTATCATGGCTCAGCCATCCAAACCCAGCAGAACAAACATTTGCTTACATTTTGACTTTTTGATCCATAATCATTCTAATAGGCACATCCAATTATATTCGGATGAATGACTATATTGTACCAGAACACACTAGGTACTTCTTATAGTTGTTGAAGTGTTCTAAAGGCATTTTCGTTAATCTTCTTTTTTTCGACCGATCGAGCATGAGCTCTTTCCTATTATTGATATCCCGACATATTTCATAGCCTTTCTGTCCAAACGATGTCATTTATGCAGTCCACGCCATTGCAGTCAGGAGCGAGCTAATTCAAACCGCAGAGGGGAAGTCTTTCTTTGCTCAACTCTAGATATCCAAATGGAAGTTGATGACTATCTGGTTCATTTCGATACGTGATGGTGATAACGTTGTATTTAATTGGTATTTTTGGCAATCGAAGGAAAGGAAAAGCACACAAAAATAGAGTCAAGTATGTAACCAACACTTAAATCATCAGTCTTGATTAATATGATCGCAAAATGCCAGTTGAGTTAACCATCCTTTCGATGGCCCTAATGAACAGCATGGAAGTGATAATTATTATACTGATAGGAGTAGTTCTCATTTTTGGGGTTAAAAAGATCCCTGAACTAGCCCGGTCATTTGGAAAGGCGACTTCAGAATATGAGAAAGCTAGGATCGAGGCACGGATGGAGCTTCAACATGTTAGGAACCAAAATTCTGGCGTAGTTGGGAGAGAAAAACTGGAAGTTATCGCTGAGGGACTTGGGATCGACTATGCGAACAAGGATGATGATGAGCTAAGAATTGCGATTGAAGCAGAAATCAACAAAAACAGGGGTAAATGAATGACAAGGAAGGAAATGCAGGACGATCGAGTATTATTTTCCTAATCTAGCTTTAGAGATTTACAATCGGTTGCCTTTTCCTTAAAATGATCCCCAGAACACGGATGGAGAACATCGTTGCTAAATATGATAAGAAAAATATTATGGTTGGTGTGATAGGTAGTCACTCTGCTTTAGAAATTATGGATGGTGCAAAGGATGAAGGTATTAAAACCGTATGTATTTGCGAAAAAGGTCGAGAAATTGCTTATCAAAGATTTGCAAGACTGACAGACAAGCTCATTTTGTTAGACAAGTTTTCGGACATTCTTTATAAAGAAAATCAAGAAGCTCTCTTATCACTAAATACGATTATAATTCCCCACCGTGCGTTTACAGCTTACCTTGGATACAATAATATTGAAAATAATTTGGAAATACCAATCTTTGGGAACAGAGCGCTACTGAGAGCAGAGGAGCGTAGATCTGAAAAATACCTTTTAGAAAAGGCAAAGATTAGACACCCTAGAATTTACTCAAAAGCGCAAGATATTGATGGGTTAGCTGTGGTGAAGGTCCAAGAGGCTAAACGGTCACTAGAGAGAGCATTTTTTGTAGTTTCTTCCTATGAGGATTATGTCAGGAAAGCAGAACTACGGCTAAAACGTGGTCTGATTACAGCGAATGATCTCGAGTCTGCCGTCATCGAAGAATATGTGATTGGTACTTATTTTAATCTTAACTTTTTTTCTTCGCCATTAACTAAAAGTACTGAGTTCCTAGGAATAGAGAGAAGATTACAAACGAATCTCCATGACTTTACTACATTAACTGCCAGACAACAAATGGAAATTGACATTGAGTTACAAAACATAGAGGTGGGACATACGCCCGCGAGTATACGTGAATCACTACTGGAGAAGGTCTTTAAAATTGGCGACTGCTTTATTAATGCAGTAAAACTAGAGTATCCGCCAGGACTTATTGGACCCCTGTCTCTACAAAGTATTGTGACAGCTGAGCTTGATCTCGTGGTTTATGATGTCTCCCTTAGAGTTCCGGGAAATCCTATTATGGCAACCACAAGTCCCTACACAAAGTACTACTTTGGTTACACCATGGGTGTGGGTAGACGAATTGCAATCGAAATAAAAAGAGCTATCGAACAACGAACTCTTGGACAAATTATTACCTAATGATACTATGGAATAATCGATCTTATTACTAATTGTAGAGCAGTTATATGTTTACCTTACTAGTACTCTACTGTATGATAAGTTAAGTACCAAATTGCTCATTTACAACCTCAGTACTATTCATGATGGGAAATAGGATGTCTTGTTAGGATAAATGAAGGTACTTGATTTATGGTATGAAATATTATTCTATATAGGTTATTGATATCGTGACATTCCATTCACCTTATTTCAAAATACCTTTCCTAAGCGAGCAATCTAGAAAAGACAGAAAGTATTGGCAAAAAGGTAAAGGTATCATTGGAATGGTGGCGACTTGACCTTTAACGTGCGAGTCATTGTATATAGGTATTTTATCGAGTCCATTTAATAAACAGCCAGTCAATATTTACTAGATTTGTCAGCTACACCATTTGTATGGTCATAAGCGGGAACA
>NZ_QURE01000118.1:0-414 GCF_009898475.1 Nitrososphaera sp. AFS
ATTGACTGAAGGAATCAGAAGAAAACAACAATAGAAACAGAAATGTGTCCAAAGGTTACTTCAGAATACAAGACAGAAATCAAAGAAAGAATAATTCAATCTGCGATTGAATGTTTTTCCAAATATGGATTGGATAAGACAAGGATGGAGGAAGTAGCTCAGAAAGCAGACTTAAGCAAAGGTACATTGTATCTTTATTTCAAAAGTAAAGAAGACTTGTTTTATGTTATTTGTGACAATAATCTAAAAGTGCTTAAAGAGCAGCTATCTCAAATATTAGCTACAACAAAAACAAAAGAAGATTTAGTATCTAACGAGCAATTCTATGAAAACTTTCATAGAACTGAAAAGAGAGAAAATGAAAAGATATTTTGTGAAATAATTGCTGAATCTGCACGTAATCCTAAGCTGCAG
>NZ_QURE01000118.1:423-2223 GCF_009898475.1 Nitrososphaera sp. AFS
TGCACAAAGACTCAAAACGTTCAATGTTGTTAGAGAATATCTTGACCATCAAATGGAAAAAGGATTCTTTAGACAAGATACAGATACAAAAGCTATAGCATCAGGATTTGTAGCTCTTTACGACGGATTGATAGCAAGTGAATTTCTAGGTATAAGCATGCATGATAGCATAGACTCTTGGAGAAGCACAGTTAGAGCCATAATAGCAGGTATAAGCTAAGACTAAACTTTACTCTTCATGCACAGGCTCTCCTATTTCATTCTAGATTCATCAATGGCTAAACAATGTTAATACACAATGCAAACAACATTGGCAAAAATTAGGTGAGAATATAACAGATTCATATCAAACAAAGCATAACCGCTTGAAGTTTCCGTCAAGAGATAGAAAATATTAAAACGACGGAAGGAAACTGATAGATGGGCCTTAAGGTTTCCCAATATTTGGGGAAAAAATGGTTAGAATAGCTCATGTATACCACAAATAATGGCGATGTAGATGGTTGTAGACTAAGGTATTTCGCTGTCAACAGGATGGATTATCGAATTATAAAAACATTCTAGCGTAGGCCTGCGGACTAGTTTTTACTCAACCATAGTTTTTCAAAACAGAATTAGTAGTATATAAAATACTATTAAAAGATACTGTTGCAATGGTACTAAAGGAATTTATTTACAGCGACGGGAAATTACATGAAAGAAAACGATTCTAACTAATCCAATGTCGACATTGCTAATCGTAGTAGTGGGAGCGTTGGCAGTTAGCACGTTTGCAACTATTATTAGTATACAACAAGCAAATGCTGATAATGAAAGTAACGGCAATGATCCAGAATTTTGCGATTACCGTCAACAACATTCTGATTTTACCAATTGTTCACAAAGGGATTTAACTTCGACACCCTTTATACTTCCTTTCCCCTGAAGTACACTTCCTCCTCCAAGTAACGACACTGGCAAGCCGATTGTTGGAGGTATAAAAGTTCCTCCTGGCACCTCTAATGCGTTTCATTCATTTGTTTTTTCGATATGAAGGAAAGTTGGACAAGTTAATAGGAGTTTACTCACTTTTTCTATTATCATAATCCTAATTTTTACGAAAGGGAATTTAATAATATGTAGTCTGAGTATTCATGTGCGTCCACTAGGCAGAAAGATAGATTTAGAAAAAGAGGACATATCATGAAGTAGATTGATCCAACAATATTTCTATAAACACAATTACAATGAAGTTGAACTGACTTCGTATAAACAATATCTATGATAGAACCGTTACAATGAATACAAAATCAAGAGCATTTTCCATATTGGCTATTATAGTAACAGCTATTGCAGTATCAACTCTACTTACGACAAATTTATCAGCTGCCAAGGCCGACCACCAAAGCCACATTGCTGCAACGAATTCAACTAGTGGTTTTGCAAAAGTGAATAACGATACTAATAGTGTTACTATTGGCGGCGACAGTTTTACACATCACGAAGCGAATGGCATAAAATTTTGATACGCGCATATATGCGATTTCTTTTATCAGAAAGTGAAGGCTGTTAACAATAGCTGATATTCAAATTGCATTCTTCATAGACCAGAAGGTTATTTCTGTCAAAGTGCGTTCTCTGTCATCTGGGCTCCATAATCCGTTGCCGTAGATCAGGATTGGAGCTAGAGCTAGCATGATTCAGTTTACACGTTTGCTTCGATCTTCATTGCTTGTATTACCATTCACCATTCTTGCGCTATTATTTCTCTCCATGGAGGATTATACAGTGGATGCACAACAACAAGACCAAACCGCACAA
>NZ_QURE01000118.1:2242-6851 GCF_009898475.1 Nitrososphaera sp. AFS
CCTGGTGTCACAGGAAATGTTCTTACTGTAGTTTCTTTCTTGATAGGTACTTCTTCGTTTATTCTAGGATTAAGAATCCAAAATGCAGCAAAAAGCGCAACAATACTGTCATTATCGATAACAAAATATTTTGAGATATTGATATTGGCGTTGGTTCTTCCTGCGATAATTATTAATATATTTGGAATTCTTCTGGTAGGAAGTCATCTGTATCCTGCAGATTCTCCTTACTTAGCACTCGTTTATGCACTTTTTATACCTGCAGGAGCGATATTATTCCTGCTTGTAAAGTTACATTCTTTGAAATAACCGGCAACCCATTTGATAGGATTTGCTTCTAGAGCTAATCACTCGCTCAATGGCTATGAGTATGGTTTTTAACCTCAACTTACGATATTCATTNNNNTATGACAGCTGATTTGGTTTATCGATAAGAGATTAGTGTCATTTGTCAACAGCAGAATTTGACTCCTTACTACATATCAGCCTACTAAAATCAAAAATTCAATAATATCAAGAAAAAGGCAGTTTCGGAGTGTGAATATGTGGAAAGTGAATGTGGGGAATATGAATAATACTTAAGGTATGTGAATGGTTACTACTAGAATTATCTGAACTAGAACTGTGATGAGAGCTAGAAGCGTGATGTTCTGAGTTAGAGCTGTGCTGGTCGCTGCTAGAACTATCTGAGCTGTGGGAGCTATGATGATGACTTGACTTATGGCCACTAGGGTCACTCTTACTTACTTCAGCAGAAGTGACATTAAATACTGCTGTGGTAGGTGTCAATTGGTGTTGATAGCCATTTGCACTAGCATAAAGACCAACAGTAAAGGGGCCAGACTTGTAATCCTTGTCGATTTTCCAAGCATAAGAGAAAATACCAGATTGATTCGTAAACCCAGTGAAATTTGTTACCGGAGTGTTCGCAGAATTCATGACAGTTCCATTAACTCTTGCTCCAGCTATAGTAACGTTTGAACCGTCATGAACAATAGTTTCTATAGTCTGGTTACTTCCGCT
This sequence comes from Nitrososphaera sp. AFS, assembly GCF_009898475.1. GTDB lineage: Archaea > Thermoproteota > Nitrososphaeria > Nitrososphaerales > Nitrososphaeraceae > Nitrosopolaris. Next base: position 3,266 of record NZ_QURE01000118.1, read on the forward strand.
TTTTACAGGATTCTCAAGTTTGAATGAAATCAGTAGTGTTTTTGGCTTACTCTCATTTGAAACATAGCTGGCAGATGTATTTGAGGAAACTGGTTTGACAGCATCAAGAGATTTATTATTATTATTTAGAGCTATTCCTAGTATACTGACACTATGATGCTTTACAAACTCAGGTTGTGCGTTATTAGTATTTGTATTGGGGAAACAGGAATACTTGCCTGTTATCTTATTCTCTCCTAAATTTACTGTACCATAGCTGTGATTACCTATAAACTGCCAGGAGGTATAATCTGCGGTCCCATTAGAACCCATTGGAGTAACTTTATGATAAGGAAAAATTGAATTAATAATTACAGATACAGTGCAATGATTACTTTCATTAGCGACAGTAGATGTTCCTTTTACAATCAGTGGAGTTCCTACGGGGATTTGCTGACCTTTAGAAGGTGATGTAATATCTACATATGCAAGGGCCATGCTCATACTGCTACCGTTAACTGCACCAAAAGTGAAAATAACTAATAATATAACTAACACTAGTACCTTTTTCATCAGTTCAATAATTATGCTGGCGTATCCAAATATATAATTTCCTCTCAATTATTTGAAATTGAATTTTATTTATGTAATATTGTACGCGACGATGTATTCACAATATGTATTGGATGTTGAATAGCCAGATTACTTTGTACAATTTCTTCCTACTTATCGCGAATCCTTGGCTCGGAACTTGACTGTAGAATATATATCCAGCATGTACGATTACCAACTCAGGAACCCTTTCTGATCAAGTAGAGTGCACTTCCTCCTTCAAGTAACAACCTACCTATATCCTATTCCCTAGGGATATCCTTTTGTTCTAAAATCAGATAGAACAAATATTCAAAAATATATTTAATGAATCTCATCTAAATATATTTAGTCTAGTACTGCAAATCCGCATGACATTAATTCCGGTCCAACAGGATACCCCCACGATTTAGGAGAACATGGAAACCCCCATGATGCTTCAGGATTCCATCATCAGGAACCTGCCGATAACTGTCCTGGTGCCCAATAAGATCGGAAAGTTTCAGCAGATACTTTCATATACTTTTTTATATTGATAACCACAAGCTGGACTGCAATCACCTAGCCAATTTTCCGAGTCTTTCTTCGATGGGGCACCTTAAGATGAAGGGCACACAATCCTACAATATTAATTTTCCAAGCTGGATGCAATTTATTGTATCCGTGTGAATTATGAGTTACCCTTTGACTGCGAGATACTAATGACGATTATTAATGATTTGAAACTTCTATATCTTATATCTTCTACTCGGAGTTGACAGCAAATGGTAAAAATTAGTGTTCAGGCTGCTCACGAACAAGTAAATCCTATAGATCTCCTAAATGACGTTGTATTGATGGATGATAAAGGAATTGAAAGATGTTGGACAAGTGACCATTATATGCCGTGGTGGGACACTGGCGCATCTGGAGGTGCAGCCTGGCCTTGGCTTGGAGCAGCACTAGCCAAGACCAGGAATATCACAATAGGCACAGGCGTAACCGCTCCCATACTACGATATCATCCAGCTATCGTTGCTCAAGTATTTGCAACAGTTGGATATATGTTTCCAGGTAGGGTATTTCTTGGAATTGGAAGAGGAGAAGCTCTTAACGAAGTAACCTCTGGTCATTCTTGGCCATCCAATGTGGAAAAATTCCAAAGGCTAAAAGAGGCAATACACTTGATTAAGAGACTGTGGTCAGAGGATTGGGTTAACTTCAAAGGAAAATATTATTGGGTGAAAGACTCTAAATTGTATACCAAACCTTCGAAGCCCATTCCTCTTTACATTTCAGGAATTGGTGAACAAACCGCCAGACTTGCTGGCCAAGAAGGAAATGGATTTGTTACTAACGAACTAAATGTCGAAGCAATTACAAATAAATTATTTCCAGCAGTAGAAAAGGGCGCTAGAGAATCTCAAAGAGATTACAATTCTTTGGATAAAATACTCTTTCTTCCAGCCTCATATAATGAAGACAAACAAAAAGCATTAGAATCAATTAGATTTTGGAGAGGCTCTATGATAAAAGCATTTTTTGATGTGGATGTTCATGATCCTAGAAAGATAGAAGAGAATGGCCAGGTTATAGGCGATGACACCTTAGAAAAAATGTTCCTCGTAGTATCAAGCGTAGAAGAGGCAATAAAAAAACTTAAAAAGTATACAGAGTTGGGGTTCACTGAAATTGTCCTGACGAATTCAAGTCCTAAAAGGAATGAGCTAGTAAATCTAATTACAGACAAAATATCCCCACATCTTAATTGAACATTCTTGTCGATACTTGTGCGGCAGTAAGCATCATAGTAATAGCAAGCATTAGGCAATGGAAAGCAGATTTTGATAGTATGCTTAAGTATAGGGCTCAGGTGGTAACCCCAGACTAGAGACGACAATTTAGTTCACATCAGGGCTTTGAGAAGAAGAAAATATTGCATGCAAACTGAAATAGTAAAATCCTATAATGACTAACAAGGATAGGAAAGAGAAGAGGGAAAAAATATGGATATAAACGATGATCTGCGCGCTCTTGTAATTAAAATAAAGGCTGTCATAGAGGATGAAAGAGTGTCAGAAGACGAGGGAATAGCACTGGATACACGAAAAGTAGAAAGGGTTCGACAACTGCTGGTCCAATTTTATAATATACATGGTGCTGAAATGGAGACTTAAAACTTATGCCTATGCGACTTTGAAATTGGTATATAATTTGCAGAGAACTTTCCACATTAGCCGGTTCAAAGATTTACCTCACGTTGTTCCGGCCTGGATTTCTCAAAAAATATATTGCTATTCTTCTTAATGAAGTATATGAAAATTGATTACATCGTATCAAGAATTGAAGCCTCGCAAGATGGTCAGCCCTACGTATATGTAACTTATACAAATCCAAATGACTACAAAGCAGGCGCTGACAGAGCACCATCATTCAATCCATTCGGTGCGAATATGATGGCGTTTACATCTCCAGAAGACTTAATGAAGAATTTGCCCAAAGCAATGGCCAATATTGGTAAAGCAATGGGAGGTAGTGGAGGTTTTCCAACTGATTCTCCCACTTTCAAAGTCAGTATGAGAGAATATGAAGACATGTCAATAAAAGTGGGCGATAAGGTAACAATAGAAATTAAGAAGGCAGATACCAGTGGGATTTGAGGACAACACAGTGGATTATCCACTGGTTTTATTACCGACAACGATTGTTACTACCTTGTCAGAGGCGATACTTTACACGTCTTAGGTGCTGATTTCTTTATCCCTATTTTTAGTCTGTAACATGTCGAGTAGGGTTGGAATAAAGCCCAATGCGACCCATGAAATGGAATCAATTATTTCCAGATAATTCGATAATAGATTAATAATAAGTCTAAATCATTCAATGATAAATTATGAGTGCTTTTGAGGTCTTCAGTGCACCGCTCTGGCGCGACACCTAAATTCTTGTGCTATCTGGTTTCTTTATTTCTATGGGCATTTTATTCCAACCCTGATTGCAATGCCCCCATAATCTCTAAAATTGATTGGCTATCCTA
>NZ_QURE01000119.1:0-6808 GCF_009898475.1 Nitrososphaera sp. AFS
TGGGGTGCAGAAGTTGAGTTTCATCCTGTAATGAGCTTCGATGATCTGAAAAAAGCAGTATCAGCATTCAAGTAGTAACAACAATCTTTCCCATTTTGATATAATGTGATGAACCATTTGAAGAGGGAGGGTCAGAGGCGCCCTAATGCGTCATATCACCATCCTTAAGAAATCACTTTTAGTGGACAATCTCATTCCACGTCCATAAGCATCTGACGACATATTTGCCGCCCATCTGACGAGTTTATATAGAATCTCATAGAACTGTTTACTACAGGATGCCTCCGGCGGTAGAAGTACAAATCAAAGGTCAAGTAATCAAAGAATGGTTCTCCGGTTATACCCGTGATGAACTCGGCATGAACAATAAAATTGGCGCCGGAACTGTTAGCAATATAATCAACGAGTGGAAGAGGGAATTGAGTAAAGATTAGGATTCGATTAGAGAATTGTCAGTTTTCTTAAAAGGTGAAGGATGACGTTTAATGATCTGGCGCCCATTGTTAGATTGAATAATTATATTAAAAAATTGGGCGCCGGTTTGGAGCAAATTGAGACCCTAATCGCAAATATCACCATTTCAAAGGAACCTCAAAAACTCATTGATACTGCAAATCAAATCGCGCAAATAACAATTATTCCACTGGATAAGATTCCTGATCACATCAAACGACAGCAAGATGACGATGAAGAGATTGAAAAAGCTGGAGCAATTTTAGAGCAGAAGAATATCGATATCCAAATTATCGAGGAGTTCAAAAAATTAGGAGGAACTTCAGAAGTATGGTCTCTGCATGGAATCTCCACGTACCCTTGTATCCGTTCTACAAATGATTAAGCAATTGGGATATAATCTACGAAAAATTGTTACAGAATTGGCGCGGATAAGATCACTCAGACAAACGGAGAGGCGCCTAAGGAATAATTGCAAAATACTAGAATCGCACACAAACAGATATCAAGAAATAATTCAACTTATTTCACTGAGATTAGGTTTATTGAATTATCAGCGTTTCATGCTGCGATCTTTAATAAAATTGAGGTGGAAAATTTACCCTATGGAGAGGCTGTATATTCCTTGATGGATGGACTCGATACATCTGAGAAATTGATTTATGCAAGAAAATAATTGAATGACATATGTAGGCAAGTACAGATGGCGAATCTATTTTGGGCGCTCCGAATGGATGCCCTAAATGCATTTAATGAGACTGCAATCCTACAGTGTAACAGACAAAGATATCTTAAATATTCATGATTTATGAATAAGGCGCGCTTAAATTCCATATCACGTGGTCCTATCGATTATTCGTTGTTGTATTTCGATAATCGGAATAATGGATCAAATTTCGGCCCAAAATGATCCTCTAAATTGCAGTCTTATGATGTAACAGATGAAGAAATCCTAAATTTTGGAAGTCGGCGCCCGAAAATACAATTTTGGAGAAATGCTAAAAGATCTGCTGTTATGTGTGTCAACGTATTGTAAACACTGGACAATGCGCATATTGGAAGACATCTTTTACCACACTTCCAAAAAAATATTCTTCCACTGTGGTCATACCCTTAGTACTAATTACAATAATGTCTATTTTGTTTTTCCTGGCATACTCAATTATCGTTTTTCCCATTGTGCCATTTTTTTCAAGTACCTCCTTTTGCCGCTCGGGGATTTTTCTATGATGGTAAGCCTGTCCCTTGGTGAATTTGTAAACGTGTAGTGTCATTTCCATTATTTATTGATTTAGGATTTTGATCATTAGCCGTTTGTAGACTTTTGGTCCTGGTAAAACAATGGTCAGGATGTATTTCTGGGGTTTAATGCTTGTTGTATCCCTGAATATATCCATAATCACATGCAGTTATGTTAGTTATACCTCGTTCAGGGTTGCAGCTACTTGTAGGATCTCTTGTTCCAACAGTTGAATCTTGTTTCCCAAAATTATAACCACTCGCAAAGTCTTTTGCTGATGTGCCAGTCGCGATATTATTGCTAGTTGTTACATGTCCGGGTATAATCAAATTACAAAGAAATTCTCCCCCTTGTAAAGCAAGATTACTGATGCTTGGTATTGTGATCTTCATTCCTGTCTGACCCGCATTACCAGTTGTTGGCACACTGGCTGACGTTTGGTTGCATGAGATTAGATATCCTATGCTAGACCCGGTATTATTGCGACTAGAGGGAACAGTAGAACTACTGCGAGCATTTGGACTCGTGGGGCTAAGGCTGTTTTCATGACACTGTGGCAACGTGACAGCCAAACCAGAACTACACTGGGGCAGGACAGGAAGCCTATTAGGTTGTTGCGGAAGAGACGCAGGAGGTGATAATGCAGTAAAAGGTGTGCCCATTGTACCGCTTGAACCCTTTCCGGATTCGACTCCAGGAGAAGTGCTAGATATAGTTGGGGGTTGTGTTGATTGTGATTCTATTGTCTCAGGAGATTTAAACCCTTTTCCATTTGCAGGCATTATCACGGATGGTAAGGTAGCAACTACGTTGATAGGTATAATCAAAAATAGGAATGCAGCGGTAATGAATGCAGCCAAAAGGATTTTCATTTGTTCGGACTCCCTTTCAACCTTTTGTCATTATATGTTATGGATGACGATGATCTCATAAGTGTTTAATCAACTCTTATCATTTTCCCTAGTTTTAAGTTTTAAGAATATCGTCAGATCCAATCTTATGGTATCACAGTTGATGAAATCCTATTTCATGAATTTATGAACTCAGCAAGCATGTCTAGTGAATGCTAAAGGAACACCATTTGATGGAGTCAGTAGCAAAACGACAAATCGGGATATGATGTGCTAACTATAGTGATAGGTTGTCTAGTGATACAAAGGATAATACCGTTGGAGTATGCTTGGCCACACTCCATTGCCGCATTATTTCTTTTTGGCGGCTTTTACCGGCTTCTTTGCTTTTGTTTTGGCCTTCTTAACAATTATTCTATATTAAGAATGGATTAATATATAGAATATATTTTATAGATTTATAAATTACTGAGTCAGATTAACCGCACCAGGGATGGTGAATCAACCGATACGATTTTTTTTCTCTGAAAGGTGTTATGATCTGTATCCCATCTATCAACTAGTCCAACAAACTATCACAGTCAAGTACGTCTGATATAAACTAATCACCAAATCATCATATGCATATACTCCATAAATTTCTGTTCTAATCATTCATATGGCGAAGCAGTCGTAGATAGAATGAACAGAGATAAACCATAGTTTCTTCGCTGATCATAGTAGTTAGTTTTCTTACTTATTTGGGTTGGGTATTAAAGAAGAAAATGAAACGAAATTCCAAAGGGAATATGTTGGCCCACAAAACCTAACAACAGAATCGTCTATGTTCAGGTAGAGAGGAGCGGATATAATATATCCCTCCAGCAAGATCACTCAAATAGATCATCATGTCTGTCGTGGACTAGAACTAGACACCAGCAGTATACAAACTAATTGTATGATAGTAATCAAGCAAATAAAATAACATTGGGTCATTTAATATGAATTATCCTCATTTAACTAGAATGTTAGGAAAAAATGAAGAACTTGTCAGGGAGTACTATTGGGCAGACACCGCGACCAAAATTTCGGCGCTCCGTATAGAGTTAATAGATCACAAAACAACCACATTAAGAGTGGGAAAAGTAGAGAACAAGAATCTACCACATCCGGAAGCAAATCGAGTCATTATTTCAAGGAATGCTCAGAATAATGATCTCTTATTAGATTATTTACAAGATGACAATCGATTAGCACAGGAAATAATACCTGGTCATACCATAGCGAGAGTATCAGTTGAATTTCCGCCATCTGTTGGCGACCTGATGCAGTAGGAAAAATATTCTGTTGTCGTTGTGACATGAGATTAAGGGTTTCAATAAATGGGGGACGGGACAGTAAGAGATATTGCTTAGAACGGTTGGGAGAATTACACGAGTTGATCAATTACTAAACTATGGCCCGCCATGCTCGACAGAAAATTTACTGATTATTCTTTGCTGCACATAACTGGTTCCTCTCCTTGATGGTTTTCTTTATTCATCATTTCTAGACTGTAGAGGATGAGAAATAAAGATTATGGATGATGGATCATCTAAAAGAACACTCATAGTGCTGAATTACCAGATGAGCACTCATATGGCCATAAATTCTAACTAAAAATAATGTCTACTTAATATGCGTGTGTGTATATCTCGTGCCGCTTGACTTTTTTTAGCTGATATTTGGGTGGCTACTATGTGGCTACTATAAATGAAACCACGCCAACTCTATGTCTACAAAACCTATTTAAGGGCAGTTCATACTAGCGTAAATCACATTCTATTAATAATACTTATACGTACATTAATTAATGCAAGCAAAAAAAATTAGCAGCAGTTGTAGCATCAATGATCTTTGTGGCTTTGGGAGCTACAGACGCTTCTGCACAAGTAAGCAACATGAGTTCTTCAAAAACTTCAGCACCTAGCATTTCGCAAAGTACAGTAGTACTTCCCCCTCAAGCTGTAATAGAGCTTGAAGGAAAAACAATTCCAGCCAACGATTTCATACCTCTTTATGACACTACGCCTTACATGATAAAGAGTGGGCATATAGAAGCAAAGCTTCCATGTGATGCATCTTCAACCTCTCCTTTGAAAATACTTGTTGGACAGGACGGCGGATACCTTACATCTGCCAATTTGACACTCATCAAACCATTGTCAACACCAGGCAAAATGTGTTTTTACCAAGCAGATCTTGTCTCGCAACCTTACACACATGGTGACTGGCTGTGCATAACAGATATAGTAATCCGGAACCCAACAAGCACAACAATGACATTTCCTCCTACTACTTCAGTGGATATAGGTGCTGAGCAAATTGCGTCTGGAGCTGGAATGACTGCCGGAACCAGTATGACTACCACCAAGTAAAGAGATGGAACAAAACTAGGATTCAGAAGTAATCTATTATGCAATAGAAGCCTCTTCTATTTTTCTGACGGACTAGAATTAATGGAAGCAAGGGTTTAAGGCAGTAGGTTATAGCTCTGGAGGCAGGTAGGGGGACGATTCCGAATAATACAAAATAGCCTTCCTGTGGTCTCTTTTGTCGGTAAGTTCTTTGGTTTTACAAAGCCAATGATTTCTCTAATTCTGCATATTAAATAATTTATGGCTGTTCCCAGATATGCTCGGCGCGCCTAGAGAATTCCAGAAGAAAACAGTTTGAAGGATGACAACTTGAATCACAAAGAATGATGCCGTTGGAATATGGTGGGCAATACTCCCAGTGCCAATCACTTTATTTTTTTTGTGGCCTTTACCTGTTTCTATGCTTTTGTTTTTGGTCTTTTTAACCATTCCTGATATCAAATATGTTTGATCATTTAATTTACTGAGGTGCACTAGTAATACCTAGATCGTAAACCAACTAATGTCATTCCTATCATAAATGTAACGGGATATTTGTATGATATACTCCTATGCGATTAAACATTATGAATAAGTTGCGAATGCCCAACCAACTCAAATCAATATCTTGAGTCTTGGTGGCCTCGTTGACTGATCTTTGCGATGTAAAGTCAACTCACAACTTGATGTAAATAAAGAAGACACCTGATAAACAAAGGAACACTTGACAGTATTATTGCAGAAGAGTCTTGGTGGCTGCGTGGTTGTATCTGATACTAGAGTAATGCGGGGCTTCGAGGCAATTAACGGGAGTGAAATCTACAATTTATGGGAGAAACATCCAATTGTCATTACGGGAGCTTGTACCGCTGCTCTCCTGGATAAGTTTAAGACTAGAATCTATAATCTGAACTTCGGTACCACCACTCATAACCGAAAGCAGAAATTCTGGTCAAAAATATTGTGACAAATATATATGCGATACTCCAATCGGTTAAGAGATAATTACAAATTCGATGCCATAATAATGGGCCTAAAAGAATTCTACAAAGGCGAGGCGTACATTTTACGTGTTCATGATAATGGAATAACCGAGGACGTCAAGAAGTATGCTATCATAGGTCATGGAAGCCCCTATGTAGCGGCATTGTATTCGCTCTGTTATGAGTACGAATTGAGTGTAATAGAACTGGCTGTTTGTCCGCCAGCCATAACTACTGCTACCAATTGAAGGATATATGCACAGGCCCTACAAATATAACTTGATGAAATACTATACTCAAATGTGATATCCAAAACAGAATATCTTACATTCAATACCAAGACTACTCGTACATTTGTGAATATAACCCATGAAGTTGGAAATATTGTTGAAAAAAGTGGAATTAAGGAAGGTCTATGTTTGGTAAATGCTATGCATATCACAGCTAGTGTATTTATAAATGATAATGAAAGCGGACTGCATAAAGATTATGACATATGGCTTGAAAAGTTAGCGCCACATGATCCTACTGAACAATATAAACATAACGAAACTGGCGAGGATAACGCTGATGCTCACATGAAGCGCCAGATTATGGGACGGGAGGTTTTGGTTGCAATTACCAACGGGAGACTAGACTTTGGCCCATGGGAACAGATATTTTATGGAGAGTTTGATGGGCAACGTAAAAAAAGGTACTAGTAAAGGTGATTGGTGAATAATAATAGAAAACGAGACACATCATATCTGATTATTGCATCAATAAGGATATTTGGATGGTTGCGTCTAGAAAAAGCATTTAGAGGCCGTAATAATTGAGTTACCTTCATTCTTTATCATTAAACTACATTCATCATACTTCACAATCAGATTCAACGATTGAAGAGATAAAGGATTCGAGAAGACA
>NZ_QURE01000119.1:6819-10394 GCF_009898475.1 Nitrososphaera sp. AFS
AACTTGATTATCCCTATTAAAGTAAAAGTTATTCATAATGTTCCAAATACCTTTCTAACAAATGTAGCCGAATGTAATACCACCTTAGATCTTAAACCTTAATGGTGATTTAATCTTCTTATCAACTATTCTTATTTATACATATCAATTTAGAGATATTCCTCAAGTCAATGACATGACATTTAGGTGTATGTCTTTGGTAAACCCGGATTTAATTTTATTTTAATCATACACTAATAATATCTAGATTTAAGTTAATATCAATATCTCATGATGTGTCACTGGTTATTAAGTATTATTTGGACTACCTCCTATTGAAAATAATTTCTGACTTTTCTAAATGGTTCATAGGACATTTTGATTCTACATACTGGACAAAGAAGGATTTAGAGAAGGCAGAGATATTTCGAAGTTGAACAATAGTTGACATTTCTAAACATACCCCAATTAGAAAGACAGGGTGCAGATATACAAAGGTAGAAGAATTAGAACTTTTGAATCAATCCCTAAATAATCGTGACAAGCTAAAGTATGATGCTATTTCACAATTATCAGATCAACTTGTACAGTTATCAACAAAATTGCAGGAGATTGAAAGAAGACAACAGCTATTGATATGATATGATATTTCAACCCTACATGTTACGAGATCCTAATTTTGAAGGATCTAATTCTATAATCTATTTATTATATAAAGAAAATTTTTTGCTGATAGACCCTCCCTCCCTTTACCCTAAGTGCTGCTGCTTATTTATCTTGGTTAGATTTCAGCTGTTGGAAGGGGATTTCAGAAATCTAGGAGTATATAAGTGATGCAAGGCCAATTTATTCATCATACTAAAGAAGTTCTTCTTACACAAACTTCTGTTGCAATATCTAACCTAAAGTTTCCATTTCATCTGAAAGGACATCAGCTTGAGGCAGTAGATGCATGGATTTCAAGTGGCTTGCGAGGTTCCATAATATACAGCAGCGGTACTGGTAAGACAGAGATAGCATTTGAATGTGCAAGAAGAGCAGCAGACATTATCTCAGTTTCTTCTTCTTCTCCTTTTCCTACTACTGACTCTTCAATGTCTATTCTCTTATTAGTTCCACGCATCGTCCTAATTGCCCAGTATCTCAAAAGGTTGTCAAACTATGGCATACCAATTGATAAGATAGGAGTATATTTTGGAGAACGTAAAGACAAAAGAGAAATAACAATAAGCACATATCAAAGTGTAATCTATAATCCTGATCTTATACGAGGATCAAAAATGATAATCTTTGATGAGGTACATCTTGTGAGTGACACTTCCAAGGTGCTAAGAAAGGTATTTGATATAGCTGTGGAAGACGCTAGTAAGGCCCTTTTAGGTCTTACTGCCACAATAAATGAGCAAGATTCTAGGTACAATACAATCATTACAGTTCTACCTCCTGTTAAGAAATACATGCTAAAAGAGGCTGTCAAAGACAAAAGACTAACAAAGCCAGTTGTTATTCCTATGCAAGTAAAGTTCACAGAAGAAGAGCAGAAACTTTATGATACGTATTCTACGAAAATAAAAAATATTTCTTCACGCTTCAAAAGGTATGATGCAACCTCGATGTCGCTACTTTTAAGAAAAGGTGGTTTTGTAGGAGGACTAGCTAGAGCGTGGTTTCTAAATGTAAGAAAGAGAAGAGTCTTGTTGAGTTGTGCTGAAAACAAAATATTTGAAGCAGTAAACCTGATAGTGAAAAAACATCCAAGTCAGAAGATCATGGTCTTTAGTGAAACACTTGACTCAATTAACAAGCTGAAGGCTAGTTTGGAGGCTGAAGGAATAAGATCTATGGTAATAGACAGTACTGTTAACTCCATAAAAAGACAGAAAATCCTTTCTTCTTGGGGTAAAGACTTCCATGCCTTGTTATCAGTACATACTCTTGAAATAGGCTACGATGTTCCTGAAGTAGGAATAGAGATTATTTTAGCTACTACTTCGAATATGAATCAAGTGATTCAAAGAATAGGAAGAATAGTCAGAGTATATCATGGAAAGCGCAGGGCATTAATCTATGTAGTATATATCTCAGAAACTAAAGATGATGCGACCTTGCAAATATTTAGGGAGGCGATCAAACTTGGTGGAAGAACGACTGTGACGGACGAAGTAGACGGCGGAACTGGAGAAGAAGAAAAAAGGCGCACAAAGCAAGCTTATAACATACTGGAAGTAAATTCACATGAACCAGTAATTGTAGATACAGATCAAGAACAAAAATTATATCAAATCAGAAGTAGTAAAGACAGAGACAAATACTATGAGGTAAATGCACAAGCTAAAACATGTACATGTAAGGATTATAACTTTAGAGGTTTAAAATGCAAACATATCACAGCAACAGAATTAGTAAACTCCGAACCAGATGTTTCTCACTTTTTGTCTTAATGGAGATACATTCTAAAGTGAGATTATCGCTTAAATATATTCAAAGATGATATGATAGATTTTATGGTTCTTAGAGAAGTCTTCAAGAAGCTACTTTATTATCCATATTCCTAACTTTGTGTATCGCAGAATGTGGAAGTAAGGAGGCTATAAAAACTTGATTGCTGCTACACTAACTTACGAATAATATAGATATGCAAAGATAAACTCTTTTCTTAAATGACTGTCATAGTACAGGATAGTCTTGGTAGTTAGCCGTGAAATCCGTTTAAAAAAACGGCCTGTTGGAATGCCAACATATGATAATTTCGAGCTTACAGAAGCTCAGATCCCAGGTCCCAGAAAAGGTGAATTCTTGGTAAGGAACATTTGGATGTCAGTTGATCCTTATATGCGTGGCCGTATGATAGAACGGAAAAGCTATGTACCTCCATTTGAATTGGGAAAAGCACTAGAAGGTGGATGTATTGGTAAGGTAGTGGAATCGAAAAATGATCAGTTTGCTGTTGGTGATTATGTCCTGGGAATGAAGGGATGGCGCGAAAATTGGATATCAGAGGGTGGTGGTAGCAATAGCAGTGACGTAAGTAAGATTGATCCGAATATTGGTCCCATTCAATTATCTCTGGGAATATTTGGGATGACAGGACTCACTGCATATGTCGGTCTGTTAAAAATTGGCCAACTGAAGAAGGCAGAGACTGTTTTTGTGTCGGCTGCTTCGGGAGCAGTAGGTTCAGTAGTTTGCCAGATTGCAAAAATCAATGGATGCTACGTAATAGGAAGTGCTGGCTCAAATGATAAGGTCAAATGGCTAATTAATGAGGCAGGGATAGACTACGCATTTAACTATAAGGAATTAAAGAATAGTATATCTGCAGAACTAGGAAAAGTAGGCAAGTCAGCAGATGGAATTGATCTTTACTTTGACAACGTAGGTGGAAATCATTTGGAAGCAGCGCTTGATCAAATGAAACCATTCAGTAAAATTGTACTCTGCGGAATGATTTCCCAGTATAATGAGACTTCCCCTGCGCCTGGTCCATCAAATATGTTCCTAGCTATCACAAAGCGACTCAACCTTCAGGGATTTATCGTTAGAGATCATCTCAATACGTTAAATCAGTTCTATACTGACATGTCCAAATGGGTTAA
>NZ_QURE01000120.1 GCF_009898475.1 Nitrososphaera sp. AFS
GTCTGAAGTTGCCAAGGAGCAAAAATAATGATGTTGGAGTTATATAAATAGGCATATCAAACCCCGGCTAGATGAAACTCTTCGCAATCACTGGTTCTACCCTCCCATGCGAAATCCTTGCTTACCACTAGCCTCTTAGTACATTGAATGGTTGCTGTTTCAGACCATGTTCTACTCTCTTTTCATCTTCTTTATCCCGGTAGTATCTTGTCCACTCTACATGCTATGCATTAGCGTAAGTCTTAAGGACACCTGCTGCAGCTTCCTCTCGTCACTACTACTGCCCGAACCATCTGTGCCTAAGCTTTTGACAAGCGCGCCCAGTGTCCAACAACAATAATCACATCCTAGTTAGATTCGTCACATCTCAACGGTGCAAGGTGGACGTGCGAGGGAGAGAGTAATATCAAAAAGGGGACTAGTGTGATCTATGTTGACATTGACGAGACTAGGTAGATAGCAGCTAATTCACAATCCAAACATGTAATGGTCTGTAGAAATCTGTGCACTGTATTCAAAAACTGTATTTGGCCCAAGTCAGTATGATGCAGGTAAACAAGGCCCTATCATCGTTCTACACCAAACGATAATTTGACACATGCTCTATATTCTACTATTTTGCTGGTTTTGCTATCTATGCGCGCTGTTAAATCTGTCACTTCTACACCTCGAATTCCATGAATGGTTTTAGCGGCCTCAGTAATTGCGACTTGTGCTGCATCTTCCCAGTTTTTGTCAGAACTACCGATGAGTTCTACTATATTTGCTAATGACATACTTTTCATTTAATTACATCTCCTATAACACTTTCCTAGCAACTTGTAGAAATTTGTTTGGTGATTGTATTCAAAAACTGCTGAATCTGTAGACTGAAACTTTATGAATAATGTACTACCACCTTATGACATACCTTATGGCATATATCGAAACAAAGTACACTATTTGGTGCGGATATTCTGTGGAACCGGAAAGCGAGTGGAGGAATTACTAAACCTCCACCCTATTTCACCCTAGATCAAGTCACTCTGCAGCCGTTTCAGTAAAAAGAGTTTCTCAAATAGGTTTTGATAAATTATTCCTAGGACACCAGGATAATCCAATATTGGAAAATGCACAAAGTCTAGTTCAGGATGCGGCTAAAAGCATTACACATAGACTTAAGCAAAGTCAAAGCGTATGATTATCAGATACAAACTATTCGATGCTATTACCATTTAAAAGTCAAATCTGAAGAAGATGGATGGAATATGATAAATGAAAAGCCGCAGCTTTGGAATGAGAAATGAATCTATTTATATTAACATTGTTTGGTCTATCAAATATCATACATTATGAAAGTTTCCTGAATAGATAGGTTGAGATCGGATAGCCTCAACGAACCAGACAGTAACATGTTTCTATTTTTCCTAACAAAATATCCGCCAAATTGAGGTTGGTGTACATGGCTATTGAAGAACTGGATAGGTGATATATAGAGGTCCTCTGTGTTTGGCAGTCCCTAGTATTTTCACGCCCTGCAGTCTATTGATTCAATCCTATTGATAACTTCCACTCGTGCGTCTAAATTGATGCATGGAGAATTATGCTTCCGACGTTTTGGCTTAGATGTCTGCAGGCTTGTAACTAGTTATAATCCACGCTCATATATAAGAATTATTTCGGGTTATTCCGGTACAAATGGTTCTTTGTAAGCGATTATTAATTTTGAAATTTCTGGCCTCATCAAGTGCATTGCAGGCATCTGACCAGAACTAACCATCTTTCTCATCTTCGTGCCACTTAGCTCTTCTCGCAATTCTGGCCCGTGTGGACAATTCTTTTCACTTGCATAGCTTAGGCATTTTTTGCAATAATAAAACGCACTAAAGAATAATGGTTCGACTCCCAAATCAGGATAATCACTAAATATTTTGTGCGCTGCAAAAGGATCGTAATAATCTCTAACACCAGCATGATCTCTACCTACAATAAAGTGCGAACATCCAAAATTTTTTCTCATAATAGCATGATGTATTGCTTCCTTGGGCCCAGCATATCTCATCTCAGTATGAAGTGTTCCAAACATAGTCCTACTCTCTGGATAGTAGTTTTCTACAAGTGTCTCATACGCTCTTACAATTACTTCATCCTTGAAATCGCCGGGTTTCTTTTTGCCAATTAACGGATTTACAAATAAACCGTCATAAATATTCATAGCTGTCTTTTGTAATGTTTCATGAGCAACATGTGGAACATTTCTTGTTTGAAAACCAACCATGGTTTTCCATCCCCTCTTTTGAACTTGGGATCTAGTCTCAAGGGGACTTACTCGAAACCGTCTTAAGGGCGACTGAGGGATTTTTATGAGGACTTTGATTTTGCCCCCTATGAGCCGATCTTGAAGTCTAATTAATTTGTCAACCCCTGGGTGTTTTGGGTCATTTGTCTGGTATACCATTTTGGCAACAAAGCCTTTATCATAAGAATAAATTTCTTCTACATTGACAGTTCCAAAATGCTGATTACCAGTTTTTAATAAGACCTCACCGGCATCCTTCATCTTTATCGCTGTTTCATGATCTACATCCAATATTATGGGAATAGTCCAAGCCGAGCCACTATTTAATCGACCAGATTTGACAATGCTTTGAAAGTCATCTTCTCCAACAAACCCTTCAAGTGGGCTAAAAATACCATCTGCAATATTTTCAATATCATTTCTCAGGTCGTTACTAACTTCAATTGAAAACATTCCATCAATATTCATCTTGGCAGAATGAAATCTGTTTACCAGTTTACCTCCATGAGGTCTGGGTATCCTGTCAACACTAGTCAAAAATGTTCCCTATTTTTTATTTGGATTTGGATTTGGATTTGGGCTTGTTTAATTGGATCCCAGTGTAGCCCACATTCTTTATGTGTATCTGTATCTATTTCCCACCACCATCTCCCAGATCTAGGATCTTCATTAGGATGTACTGCTCTTGTACATGGTTCGCAACCAATGCTCGAATAGCCTACATTATGCAACTTATTGTAAGGAACATCATTTTTATGAATATAATCCCAAACCATATCGTTAGTCCAATCTGCTAATGGATTTACTTTAATAATGTTTTTATGTAAAAAATCAACTTCTACTTTTTGAATTTGAGATCTTGTAATTACTTGTTCTCTTCTTAATCCCGTAATCCAACCATCCAGCCTACTTAAGGCCCTGTTAAGAGAGTGTACCTTTCTAATTTCACAACAGAGTTTTCTGTTCTCAATGCTTTCATACATCAGATTCATGCCTCTTGTTTGAACCATTTCTTCAACCTCTTGACGCTCTGGAAAAAATGTCTCTATTTGAATATCGTATTTTTTACGAACTTTATCAATTGTGTCATATGTCTCTTGATTTAGTCTGCCTGTATCCAAAGTAAAAACTCTAGTTTTCTCTTTATTAATTTTTGTCATAATGTCAATAAGAACTACATCTTCTGAACCGAAACTCGATGCTAGGCCAATTCTCAATCCAAAAGTATTTAATGCCCATTCTAAAACTTCCCCTGCAGATTTTTTTTCCATTTGGAGTGCGATTTGCCTTATTTGAGAAATGGTTAGCTTTGAATCCATTATCTTCTCCATGTGATTGCAGATCGTACTCTCCGTAGACTTATAATTTGTGCGCTATCACAAGCCTCGATCGAGTAACAATCAAGATAATAATTCAGATAAATATTATGTTGTATTATCTGAATTAATTTCTAGAAATTTATCAAATTATAAGGTAAAGTTTAATTTATTAATGAGTGCATTTATATAATTATATAATAAAGCAGGATTTAATGGTTGTGAAGGATTAGCATGAGTGAGAGCTTTTGGAAACAGGTTGAGGAATATCAACAACTTGGGTTTGATCCTTTGCGTTGGATTCCGACTTGTTCAAACGAGGTAGATTATTATGTGTTACAACATTCACTGAAGGAAGTTAAGCGAAGTAATCTAAAGTTAACACCAACCTGGTTCGATAGCTTCCATTATGCAGACGGTAAAGTTCCTGAACTAACTAGAAGAGTATACAATTTCGAAAATCCCTCAATTGAGAAGGAAGTTGAAATAAAACGTGCGCTTTCAATGTTTCGTGTTCATAATGTTTTGGGCCATGATCAAGCATTGCTTTCTGAAGCAGTTCAAAAATTCTTTGATAATTTTCATTCAAAGGTATACGTAAAAAAGAACACCATGGCTATGACAGCTCTACATAAAGCCCAATTTGCTCTACTAGACTATATAGAATTACATAGGGGCGATAAAGTAGGATATACATCTGCAAATAACGCCATAACCCAAATTACCGATCCGACTCAAAGACCAGAGTCAGAAATTCACAGTAATATTGCAATGACTGCAGGAATGGAAAATCTTAATCTACTTGGCTGCACCTCAGGATTCAAATTATTTCCTGCATATGATGCACCCACTGAACAAATGCTGGACAAAATTAGAATAAATCTTGATACTTTTACCTCTCGTTACAATATAGCTATGGAAGACTATAGCTCCCTTAAAATTGGCTATCTCTTTTTTGGTACAACTGCTCTTGCAAACACTGTGAAGGAATTACCAACAAGATACGATCAAGTGGAGGAAGGAATGCAAATTATTATTTCAAATAAAATGGGAACAATGCCAGCACTAAGTCTCTATATGTTAACACAGATGGATAATAATAATATAACCAAATTTGAACAAAATGGGATTTCCATGGATGTTCTTTCCGCTGCAAAAGACGAGATTATAAAGGGTCTGAGTGAACCACATTTCTCCCTGGGAAAAATAATATCAAAATATTGTCCCGATTTCGGAATGGAGTATGACAAACACAATCATATAACAGCAGTATATCCAGCTGTCACAGATGGCTTCTTTGCAATAGGAAAGCTTGCAGAGCTGACAAACTCCAATATTGTAATCAATGAGTTGCCAATCAAGTACGAAGAAATTTGCAGGTTTGCAACTAGAGAATTATTAGTGGAAAATGCAACTGCCTCTTCAAACGGCTGCCATCTTATAGTTACTACAAGTGATTTAGCAAGTTTGGTGATAGATGATCTCCGGAAACATAACTTTGAACCAACAATAATCGGATCCTTCGCAAAAAGGGAAAGACCCATGGTGACGACTGAAAAGGAGCTTACTCCCTTTGTTGCTTCCAAATCAAAGCTTGCCAGACTTAATTCATTGACCCAAGCAGAATTACAACAATAATATTAAAAAATGCGACTACCTATTTGATTGAATTCAATTCAATCTCATAAAATTTTTGGTGTAGCAATCTAGAGCTTTGACTATATGCATAAAGTGTTAGCAATAAAATGTTTACAAATGATCTAATGGATGACGATATGCTGCAGACAATTTCTAACTTATACCATACTGTCAGCAATTATGTCAACTATATCTCAGCTCATGCACTTTCCATTCCATAACAGTATTTATCTATCTATCAATTCACTTTACCACCATAACAGGACAATGTGCGTAGGTTATCACACCTGATGCTACGCTCCCAAGTAATAACCTTTTAAATCCACTCTTTCCTCTTGTTCCGACAACAATCAAACTTGCGCCTTCATTTTCTGCAAAGTCAACTATCGAACCTTCTACAGATGCAGAACCCTCAACAATTTCTGTTCTCAGTTCCACATCCTCTCTTTGGGCTTCGATCCTAACTTTATCTAGTAATTCCTGTGCTTCCTTCTTTTCTTTTTCAAATAGTTCAATCCTAGATGTGGGCGCAGTGATGAAAGTTGAAGATATTGATCTAACTCCGTGAACGTGAAGTACAAATAAAGCGATTAATTGAGAGTTGTATTTTTTTGCAATATCAATAGCATAGCGAGATGCATATATTGATGCTTCTGAACCATCTATTCCAACTAATATTTTGGAAAAGCCCTCTGTTTGTTCTTCTGACAATTAGTATGGTTTGGTACCTGTGATTAAAAAACTTACAGCAAAGAAGGTGTTTGGACTAAAGAGAGGATAACGAAGAATGAATGGTGAATTAGAGAATCTGCTGTAGATATGTTCCTAACACATTAAGTGACAAGAATAATATCAGAACTGGTGAGTGGCCTTGTGGTAGATGGTGTTAGATAGTGCCAAAGATGGAAAAGAGCGTCGGTAATCCTTCGGTTGCAGTCTTTCTGATGCAAAAATCCATTTCATCACTGTATGGTGAGTTGGCTGGATTCAATTCAACTAACGTAGCATGATTCCTTTTAGCATATAATAACAGCGAATTGGCTGGTGATACAGTCAAGGAGGTACCTACTACTATCATCATATCACAGTTCATCGAGTGTATTACAGCCTCATTCCATATCTCTTGTTTTAAACCCTCACCAAACCATACAACATCAGGTCGCAAGTAACTACCACATGATTTGCATATTTGTAAATCAAAGAACTCAGATTTCATGGTAGATTTGAAATCACATTTAGTGCACTTGGTATCGAAGATGTTTCCATGAAGTTCTACTACATCTCTACTTCCAGCCCGCTGATGTAAGCCATCAATATTCTGGGTAACGACTGAGACATGTCGGTAATTTTGAAGATTTGCGATCGCGATATGTCCTAGATTGGGATTTGCTACCAGCATCTCCCTACGTCTATCATTGTACCAATTCCACACCAATTTTGGATTATCTATAAATGCTTGTATGGAAGCAAACTTCATTGGGTCATATCTTTGCCACAATCCATCCTTCCCCCTGAAAGTAGCAATTCCGCTTTCTTGAGATATTCCAGCTCCAGTTAGAAACACTATTTTCTTTGATTTCTCTAATCTGTTCTTAAGGCCACTCATCGGGGTTTTTATCCCTTCATTTGTTTTTAATCGTTCAGGTTAATTTAAAACAAAATTAGTTCGATGTAACCGAAATTTGCAACATGTTCTACTACAATGGAGTGAATTTAGTCCTAAATAGAAACAGTATGTAATATCATATATAGGCAGTGTAAATAATTGTTTACTATATGATTGATTTATATCATATAGAGAAAAAATGATGCTTATATTGTTCCAATCTGGTTTGTAGTAGATGGTAAAAATAGCAAAATAGGATACTGTTTTATCACAGGTAGCGCATCAACAAAAGTAAAAAATATTGTCTTTGGTTAGAAGTGGCCCTGCTAAATGCTTGAATATATCGTTGTAATTGTCTCGTAACCACATATCTTCTATTCACGCTTTATTGGTTGAAGGAGAGGGAGTGTAAGTTTAGTGGTTCATCTTTGTCCCACATTATGGCACATTGTGGTCAATCTCCTTAATAGCGGCGGCGTTCATACTATAAACGATGTGGTAAGTAAAATCTTTGCGCTGATGATTATATTCTTAGTCCTAGCTACAGCAACCGTATATACGCAGTCAGCATTTGCAACTAACGCAAATGGCATTAAGGGTGGCACACCCTGTACACATTCCGGTGACGTTGGACAACACAATCCGGCGACGATGCCAACCATGACCATCTTCGTTTGTGATGATTAACTGAGAAAGAGTCTAAATTCACATCTGTCAAAAAGCGGGATGGCTGGATACAAATTTACCCTTTCCATCAATTGTCATAAAATTTTCCATCCATAGGTCTAAGTAAGCCTGTTGCAGTTGCTTTTGGCTTCATGCCAGGACTTATGTTAGATTAAACAGGGGATAGCAGCTGCTGTTCTAAACTAAGAATTTCTAGGAGCCAGAGAAAATCTATTCTGATAAAACAACTAAAAATAGAGTGGGGGAGAATACTAATTCTTTACTTTACGATTATCTGTGATTGTTACCGTGTATGTCAGCTGA
>NZ_QURE01000121.1:0-7938 GCF_009898475.1 Nitrososphaera sp. AFS
CAAAGGCATAAACTTTCAGCTACAGCTGAGCTCTAGCAATTATAAGAGCTGTAGAAGTACAGCTAGTAGCTTTAGCTCTGAATCTTGTTAAATAAGACTCCTCGCTATAAGAATGAAGAGCATGGTTAATCAAATAACGAAATGGAACCCTTCGAAATATGCTAAATATTAATAGAGCCCTAACTCAAGGCCTCGGATATCGCCTCGCAGAAACTCCTCTTTCATGCATTCCTCTGTGTCATTACTGGCTGGTTGTAACATTATGTAATTGGTAGATGACCATCTTATCCATGTTGTTTATAATTCCCGAGCCGAATATTTTTTCTCTGACAATCAAAATACTGCTAATTATGAATACTATCTGAACAAGTTCTATCATTATTTCAAATCCATCTACTTGTAATCCCCTGCCTGGTACCGCAATGACAAATAGTGCAATTAGGACAGTGGTTCCACCAATACCTACATAATACCACAAATTACTCCATCTCTTGAGAATCGGTATCACCCAAAACAATTGAGCTGCCCCAGAGACTAGAAAGAAGATGGTAACATCAAAGGGCGTTAGTGTAAAAAACATCGGAATAAGTGCAAGATGCAATACGCCAGCTGTAAATGTGGATGCAGTAGCGACATAAATTAATAATAATACTCTATTAGTCAAGATCTGATACTCAAACAATTTAAGGAATATATTTGTCACGGAACTCCGTTAAGCTAGCAGAAAAAAGCTATTAGGAACAAGCGATAGTTGTGATTCAGGCTAAGTATTGCTACAGTCAACAAATCGTAGTCAATACATAATCAGGGCCCTTATTCAACAATGAACTTGATTGAAGTCATGTAAAAATAGGGGATAGCAGTTTTCTACTGCATGCATCTATCATACTAACCAGTTTTAGATAGTACTACTATTTGGCCAACCATGCTTGGCATGTGATCAGGGGACCAGTATTTTATTATCCCTACCTTATCAGCGGGGAACGATATTGTGTGGATTTGTCCTCTACTCATAGGAAACGTTCCAACTCCATCAACTGTTATAGTATAATGTGCGCCCTGTACATCTGCGAAATGAAGCGTAACCTTGTCATCTTGGTTCACGACTATCTGTGATGGTTCGAACGTAAATACTCTGAATTTCCAAGCGCCTGTCTTGTCAGGTGGTGTTAATTTAACTCCTCCGCCTGCAGGAATAGTAGAGTTTGGAAATTTCTCTGGTGGGGCCGGATCTGGTCCTGTTGGAATTCCTTTTAGGTTTGCAAAACCATCTAGATGTACTGTTTTTATCCAGAAATCTTTGTTGTTTGATTGCGTTGTGTTAGTTGCTGATCCTACATTACTGCTGTTACTTTGTCCTAGCGCAGTCTGCAATATTATGCTCTGCATACCAAGAACAACAATTGTAGATGAAACTATTGTTATAATAGTTGCAGCTGCTATTATTATTGAATGCTTTTTCATGATTGTTGTTTTTTTGTTATTCATTTTATCCATTAGTTCACTTTTATCTGTCTGTGTTATAAACAAGGACACGAATTCCACATGCGGATTCCATCTTTGGATTCCAAATTTGGAATTAAGCAGCCAATTTTTATATTTATTTAATAATGGATTAATTAGAGCTAATGTTGTTGGTGTCGACACATAATCATATAGAGACATTCAAGTGCTACCAAATATCTGAAGTTTTCGCAATAGCAGCTATGAATTTATTACTAATTCATGTTGCTGATGGATCTATGGAAAGGGCTATCAATCATGGATTTTTACCCGCCAGTATTGATAAAAACCCACTCGGCTTATCCAATTTTGGCATTTCATCAATAATTCTGTTCTTCTTGGCTATTGGATTAGATGTACGAAATAAAAACCCATCAAACGTAACAAAAACCCTCATTATAGTTGGTGGTGCAGTTATCGGAACAACAGCATTAGGGGCTTCAATTATGGATAAAAATGGAGGATGGATTGTAACGTTTTTGACCATAAGCGTAGTAGGATACGTAATAATGGGACTTGGCATACTAAGAGCCGCACTATTGAAGAATAATACCATCAATAGCATAACTTAGTTTGTTATTGTCCATCAATAATTGTATACTCTTTTTACCTTCGGGTCCCTATTCGAAACATAACAATATAGACTTTGCTGTGATAGTAATTAGTTGTCACGTATTCTTGCCTTCTAAATTCCTAATTGTTGCTTCTTTCCTGTAAACAATTTCTGGAGTTGCATATCTGCATAGCCTTCAAACAATTTTCCTATAGGACCATCTGGAAGTTCAAAGCTAATCTCATCTATTACTTCTGCTTGTTTTGGATTGTTGTTATTTGAATTTGTGTAAGCGGTTCCACTTTTTGAATGGCCCAGCTAACATTTCATCTAAATATTGATATGGTTTTAGGGTTCTTATTACGGAATGCCATTTGCTCTTGGAAATCATTAATTTACCTTCAAGCCAAATTTCTGAGTCTTGGGTAAGCTTTTGGCTCGTAGAACTTGACTTCTAGCTCCGTGGGTGTAACTATTTCAAGATGTTTGATAGCCGTATAAAATTCCCACACTCTATCTATCGGAGAATTGACGATAAAGCTATTTCTAAAAGCCATAGATGTTAGAAAATCGGCATGTTCGATATTAAGTATCATGGTATAGCACATACTTTCAAATAGTTTGGCCATCTACACAGACACGAGTGTCCTGAAGGTTGCCATATCTTGGCGAATGAACAAAGCAGAAAAAAGAAGAGAATAATTGCGACAGAATGGATAGTTAGTGACCGCTAGATGCGCCTGGTTAAGTGGGGCCGTTTGCGTCACTACTCCATCCACAAAATGATGTTCCTCCTGCGTATTCTGGTGGTCTTTATTACTTGGCCATTCTCAGATACTTTATTGAGCCTTCGTCCTGCAGTCGCGGGTCACTTTCTTTAGAATATGTTAGCCCCTGATACCATCGGGGTAATCATGCTCTCGTTGAAGACATTATTTTGTAAATATGGGCGTGCTGGTATATCACAAAGGAAGGCGCTATTACGTTCTATAAAGGATCTTTTGAACCTTGACCGGGCTAGCCATGCAGTAAGAACGATACCACTTCGCTAAGCATTTTCAATTATTCCCCAATATTCTTTTATTTTCTTTGCTTGAGATTGATCTATATATCCTGCCGAATTAAAAGTCATATCCACAAACCACAAATAGTCCTCCATTTCCTTGATGTGGTATTCTTTCATTTCATGTGGAAATTTTGTCTTCATTGATGTTAATGTCAGTTCAAAAACCAGTAGAAATCTACCATCTCCTTAACATGATTCTCTCCTGTATCATAAGTACCGCTCGTGTCATTATCTAACGGCATAACCATCTTTGAAATGTTGTATTTTCTGCATATGGAATTCTTCTTTTTCATTTGGATACTTGTCATCCATTGCTGTTAGGATCATATCCAGAATCCAACAGAAATTCTCTAATTTCTGGACTCGTATCGAAACATCATCTTCTAATCCCAATACAACATTGGCTTGCATGCTGAAATCTTGGATTATTTTGAAGTGTGATACTTCACTTTCCTGAGAATATCTGGTTCTTAACGATGTCAATGCCTCATCGACAAGCCAGCGATAATTCACAATTTTCTCATTAAGGTATTCTTTTGTAACATTTGGATATCTTAGGCGAGCCAAATCCAGATCTATGTCGACATTCCCCTCTACTTCCCTTTCCTTCACCAATATTTCTTTGATGTTCTTGCAGTCCCTAATAAAGCAATCAAAAAGATTGGAACAAGATTATAAAAAATGCAAAGGAACAAATTGTGTTTCCCTTTCTCATCGAGCGTGTGAACAATGAAAGTGCGGCCCAAATGTTCCAGACGTAATACCGCTGTAGAGGACTAAAACCTAGTAGGGTTCAAGACGAATCTTAGCTACTAGCGTAC
The DNA here is from genome assembly GCF_009898475.1 of Nitrososphaera sp. AFS. Taxonomy (GTDB): domain Archaea; phylum Thermoproteota; class Nitrososphaeria; order Nitrososphaerales; family Nitrososphaeraceae; genus Nitrosopolaris. Next base: position 3,944 of record NZ_QURE01000121.1, read on the forward strand.
TCAGCAATGCTTTTTGAAAAAATTGCAATGGCATTAAAAATTCCAAAAGCAATGAAAGAAATGAATGTTTCAAAATTCATCATTCGTGATACGGTAAGATTGCGGCCTCATTAATGCATTATCCAGTCTTTTTGTGGCGCCAAAATCTAAGATAGTATTGGTCATATTGTAATTTCATGGAAGTATTTATTGCATTGTTCTGGCGAGCCAATTTTTCATTCACCTTGTATACCTGCAAAGTTATGTCACGCAGTTGCTTCTTCATCCCACCATTCAAATTACAGTACTCAGTGTCGTGCATAAGTCGTTGCAGACATAAATTGAGATTATCTAGCAGATTATTCCTATAAAGAACAATGTGACGAAGTGGTGGTCACGCTAAACTTCACCCACCGTTCCTAAAAAATGGTAGATCCACAAAATATTACATGGGTTTGTTATCTACTACAGTACTTTTGGTTCTGTTTGGCATTTTTCTAATATCAAATACTGCGATATTCCCTGTGAGTGCCATGACGTGACGCTCTACGAATTCTTTGATCACCTCCACCCAGATAAGACGCCTTGTAATCATATTCCAGGAAGCGCTTCTAGACATACCTCAATTCTGATCACGTTCGACACGCTTTTTTCAGCAAGCACAGACATATACCATATAACTTTTGATAAAAATAGAGCAACTGGAGTGTTATGCTGAGCTCATGATCTCCGGCCTAGATCTTTTTGAAGAGTACGGGCAAACGATGAATCGAAAATATACCTTACGACGTAGGATGTCATTCCTACCTTACACTTTATGAATTAATAAGGCACAAATAGCGCATTTCTTGTAATAATGTTGCTTAATTGGGGGGATACAAAATCTCGAAACCTGAAGATGAAGGTCCGGCAATACTTGAATTTGTGCTTAAGTTGCATGAAGATTCTAACTTACTATCAGAGTTTAATACAGATCCAGATAAGAGTATGTTAGAAGCGGGTATAAGTTCGGAGGAGAATAGAACCATAATTAAGAGCGGCAATTTCATAAAGCTTGGCAGACTTTTGATTTCAATAAATAAGCGTGGCTAATTACTAAAACAAGTTATTTCCCTAAAGAAACGGAGGGTTTTCCATTTATGAAACCAGCAGATGAACCATGAGAACTGGCTTGAACATTATTACCTACCTCTGCTTTTATATTATGCCCTGGAATTTCCGCTTGAAAATGCCCTGGAAGAGCCGCTTGGATATGGCCTGGCTCAGCACTACACGCAACACTACATGCATATGCATATTGAACTCCAGAGACGGGCGGCAATTCTGCAGGAGTAGACAAATGATAAATTCCTGTAGTTGCAGATGTTAAGGCTTCGTGTACAGCAAGCCTACCCATAGAGCTAAAAGCAACCGTTATTCCCAAACCAGCCAGTACTGTGGTTAACCTTGGATGTGCTCCTACAAAGTTTAATACGCCTTCTTTTAATATCTTCAAAACATAGTGCAATAAAACGGGAAGAGTTAATCTATTATTTAAGGTTATCTAAATCCCAATTATACCTAATTTTTCCGAACTAGAAATTTACTTGCCAGTAAAATGTAATAGTTTCTTAAATGAAAAATGAAAGTTTGTTGCCTTTAATTCTGAGCCAAGTCCTAGCTTGTTAGCCATGCCTAAGTCAAATGATTCGGTTAACTTTGGAGGAATATAGAGAGTTGAAATACCAGTAATGTACGCAGTGGCTAGTTTTGATAAAGCAAGCCGTTGTATGACAGGCTCACAAATCACGTATTGAGACGCTTCGTAAAGAAATACTTCATGATTAGGGTCATAATATTTCTTTAAAAAATCGGCCAAAACGATAACGCTAGGTTTAAGGTTTCTACTTGGATTATAGGAAGTATCACCAATGGTGCCGATCTGCCATAATATCAAATGAGATGAGGTATCAAATCGTGGAGCGTGTAGGAGAAAGTAAGTAGCTTCAAAGCTCTGACATCCGCACGTAGACGGATCAATACCAAGATTAGCAAATAAGCAGTCTTCAGCAGAAATTCCTGGCAACATCTTAGCCCTAAAGCCTTCAGCAAGTGCTCTTCTTATAGATTCGTGTGAAGGGGTAACAAAAACACCAGGATGCCCATAGTAAACCACGCATACATCTAATCCTTGTCTGACGTATCTTAGTGTACGCTCAGTCATTTCATTATAGGCATCACTTCTAGGCTTACCCTGTACATAGCAATCTAGCAATGATTCTGAGTTGGGGTTTATTTTGCTGATCCAAATACCAGAGATCTCGTCAGGAATATGGTACAAGACCTTATCGGCTTGCTCAACTGCCTCTCGTGATTCTAAAGTGAATTGCCGAATTGCCTCTATGCCACTTCCAACAATAATTAGTGAGCCTTTCTTGGTCGGCTTAGTATTATCGTCAGACAAATAAGTAGAAAGTGTTAGTGTTTTGGATGTAAATATAGATTGTCATGACTAACTGCTCTTTATCATTTTGTAAAATGCAAATTTAGGTGCTAATCGCGGTATTCGAACATCTAAGTTAATAGTAGAAACTATGTTGGTCATTGTACTCTTGAACAATGCCAATGCTCTTTAACGAGCCCATAATTTCACTATTGCTGCTACTCTTCGTTTCACTTTTTACCCCCTGACAACATATTGCCAAGTCCCTTAAGACCGCCGCCAATTGCATTGCTGACATTTGAAAGAACACCACCACCTACTTTTGTGGCATTAGTTAATGTGGCATTAGTTGCTTTTGACGCATTACCTGCTGTCCCATTGGTAGCTGCATTGACTGATCCTATGCAAGCAGAAGTTGCCAGCACTACACCAATTGCTATCATTATAGACAGACCAAAGATATATTTTCCTTTTACCATAAAGAACTAAGGATAACATGCTCTTTTAATACTTTCACGTATACAATATAAAGTCAGAGACATTTTCCTCAATAGGCTCGGGTTTAGTCAATAAAAATTTTCTCTTAATTACGGCTCACCATCGCATTTAGTATAATAGATAGATCTTATCTAAAGCATAAAAATTTTGAATTTAGGTAATGTACTTTTACTTTACCTGCCATGCAATTGCTATTTAAATAATTCAATATAGCGCGCCGAAATTTGATCCATCAAAAGTTAGCAATGAAGAATTCATAAGACCATGTGATATTCTTCCCAACTTTTCTAATCGCGCACTGTCCAGAAATTCATGAATTTTTGAGATATCTTCGTCTGTTACACCAAAAGATTGCAGTCCTATTAACTTTAACATTTATGGTATCGATAAGATTTTCTATTTCAGATTCCCTAAGAATTGTGGCGTCAAACGTTAAATTGCACCAACATGGTTTCTGTGCTAGACTCTTTTAAAGTTAATGTGAAGTATATTACGTGTAATAGGGAGTTTGAATAGAAACAGTCAGTAGTCATATTAAATCCACTAAGCACGAAATTATTGAAGAGAAACCTGAATCTAGGTTTTAGAAAAAGGATAGAAAATTATTCGACAGCTTTCATCTTCGCAGCATCGATTATCACTTTGACGATATGTTCGTCAATTCCTAGCTTGCTACCTAACTGAAGAAGAAAATCCAAGTTAATGTTTCTGCTCGTGTAACATCACGTATTTAGATCGTAGATCTTCAGTTGAGAGAAATACGCTTCGTAGCCAATGCAACACTGTCATTCGCAATTACCACCAATTCAGGCATTTCTCTTAAATATGTAAGTCCCTTGCTCTCATTTTTACGTTTTCTAAAATTATCTGCTAAATTTTCGATATAATGGAATGTTTTATCCGTGCAGGCGATCTACTCAATAGGCGGACTAATCCTTAAGAATTCCGGGCCGGAACGAGTGTGCAACCCATTTAACGTGGAACCGGCCCGGAAAAGGCATATGTAGTAAATAATCTTATTAATAGAGAATAATATAATTCATGCGCCAAAAATGACATATAGACCCATAAAGAAGGCAAACTGTGATGTGTCGTG
>NZ_QURE01000121.1:7943-21142 GCF_009898475.1 Nitrososphaera sp. AFS
TGTTTTTATTTCCTTGTTATGCACTGCATAAATTATAATTAAATTCGGCGTTTTTATAGAATTATAGAGCCAATCATTTCGCGAGCCAAAAACAAAATATCTCTAGTTTCTTTTTGTGGATATTTTATCCCCCATCTTGTAAAACAGAGATATTGCGACTTGGATATGTTGAAATATTTAGCCATCAAAGACTTCATGTTAATACCCAATTCATTCTAAAGGATAGGCCGAATTGAGTAAAATATTAGATGCCATTCTATAAGGCGAGTAAATGCTATCGAAGTGGCGGAGCAAACCGAGAATATAAAAAGGATGGTCTATGGATTCTCAGCAGAAGGCTGGACAAACCTTGTATGGATTTAGATCTTTTGCTATTCTATCCATTCCTGGATTCAAGGTTGTTCAGTCAAGTGTTCAGTCAGCAAGAGGAATTGAAATAAGAAGTCACGACGTGGCCGATTTTGTAAGCGAATTTCAGACAGAATTGCTTACGCTGGTTGATGGCGAAATAAACATCAACATCAAACCTAGTTATCATAGACCTACTAAAAATACTTGGAAGTATTTTTTGAGATGCAATACCATCACTATGAGCAATTGCGGCTTCTAAATTTCTTTAGTCCGAAAGAAAAATAGTTGCTGGTTTTTTCATATCGTCTCGCTACCGCTTTTCTTTGTGCCTGTATCATGCGCTTCCGAGATGTCGGAAACAAATATCTTGATATAGTCAGCGGGACTCTTATTGGGCAGCTGAAACATTTCGTCAACTATTGGCTTCACAAGTGAACTATCAACCAGTATTTCTAACTTGAATCGTTCACCAAAAGTGGGATCGATGTGACTTTTCGAAGTGGAATCACGTGATACGTCAGGTCTCGGAACAGAGCGGCCTCTACCATGGATTTCGTACAACGTTAAACCACCTACTTTATGCTTATGAAGCATATCGTTGATTTCTCTAAGACGCTCCCTAGGTATAATCAATTCTATTTTCTTTATCACACATATAGACCAGTTATCGGCAAATTAATAATTTTCTCCCCCCTGTTTCTGTAATATAGGAAAACAACCGACATTCATGGATAATGGTATAAAATGCCCCCCACTTCGCGTTTATTTGTATTCAGACTGCTGCTCTGAGATGAGGCTAACCATTTCTATTAGTCTTAGCAATAATTTTCTATACAATTAAGCGCGTTCTAACAACATCTGCATCTCGTCATGGATCCTAGTGATGCGTCAGTACCTCAGTACCTCTACAAGCAATTCAGGACTAGTAAACTAATAGTAATATTCCATGCAATATTGTTGACTCGTAATCGATTTTGTTTGTTCATGAGACACAGATCAAATGATACCATAAGAATAAGACCTTCTTTTGTCTAGGAATATTGTTACTGTTCTTATCTTTTGATTCGATATATCCCAGAAAGTCTACAAACAAAATTTACAAAGATCTAGCATCATTTGTCCCCATTTGTGGAGTTATATTCGTGTTGACGTTTGAGATGAAAAGATCAGCTTGGTGTATTGTTGGATTTTAAAATCGCTAGCCGAAAAGGAATGACTGCAGAACGGTAGAAGTATCCTTGGTTTGGATTATTTCTTGTCGATTAACGAACATAATTCAGTTTAATTTTACAAATTTCATTTATACAATAGCATAATAAAGAACAAACATGGATCGATTATTTTTGTTACCTGGAATAAAAGGCGGCAAATCGATTAAACTCAGCAAAGAAGACTCAAAATTCAAGAGATCTAAAGAATTTCCGGGTTCAGAAAAGCTCGTACTTGCGGCTATTGCTCTTGAGACCATAGACGACTCGAAAACAAAATATGGTCAATTCAAGCCATACAACCAACGAAGTGTGATTGGCATACTTATGTCTGTTCTCGGGTGGGACGCCTTTTCTGAAAATCGCACTAAGCCGAAAGATTACGAAAATTGGTGGGATGATCACAAGAAAAAATCAGAGTACGAGCAAAAACTGATCAAAATGATTTCGGGTTATGTATTCGAACGAATAATGAGTTTAGATCGCGAGCAGAAGAAAACAAATCAAGAAATTGCGGATTGGTTACGCCGAATGGCAAAATAAATTGTGGCACCAAAATGTGAGTGACTGCCGCGGGCTTGGTTAACTAATTCGGAAATTATTTCTCGCCTATTAATTATCCAATTTCAGAATATGGCTCAAAAACATAATTCAGTCTTATCTTATAGGTCTCATTAATAGTACCTGTCGAAGGCAAGGCAAACAAGCATAAACAGATCACTTTGGATAAGTGGAATCACTGTTCTTGTGACAGCAGCATCTGATCACTAACATGTCTATTTTAAGTGCTTATGGGTGCTCTAATTCCACGAGCACAAGCCACACCGATACATCAAGCGTAAATGGATGTGCTGTAGTGCCTCTTTTGTCGAATCATGTTCAAATCGCTAGCGATATCATGTCTGTCAAGATTTCCCTAGTACATGTTCAGTCTTTAAGGAAAAATATCAATATGGAAAGCGTGAAGGAATACTTGCATTAAGGAAGCAACAATGCATTATCGATACCATAACATGTCTCTAGTGATTTTTCGCGCTATCCTGTGCTCAAAAGCACAAATATAACAAATAACAAATATACTACAAATATACTACAAATATACTACATCGTTTTCATTATTCATCATAATGGTAAGAGTTTTCCATCTACTCTGCATATTCATGTTTCTTTTTTCTTCTGTCAAAAAGCACTTTTGCAAATGCACCTATGAATGCACCTGCGAAGATACCTATGAATTGACCATATGTGCCCCAGAAATCTTTAAAGAGATCCGCAATACTCTTAGGCGCTATAACTGTAACTGTTAGGCTTATGGGCTTTGTTATATAACCCACAGTTGGATATTTTTTAGATAATTCAAACTCCGGATCAATGAATCCCCCTCTAGGGCTGATAGATATTGGTTTCGTTATCGTAGCTATAGATGGCTCCCTTATAGTTGCCACTAGGGGTACAGAGTAAATACCTAATGGAGTTTGTGAGGGAACAGATAATTTGAATAATGGTGGTTGGTTCCTCTGGATAGCAAAATGTACTTCACTGGAGTTAAAGCCTGATTCTGACTCGTAGTTCTTGTTGAAATTACCAGCCAGGGTTATATTAATAACATCATTTGAAAAACCTGTAGTCGACTTTATTCTAGCTGGGACTAGCTGTTCTTCTCCTTGCCTTATCGTTATATTGTTTGGAGAGGTAGTCATATGAAGAGAAGGAGGAGGAACATTCACCCAACTAGTAAACTGTCTAACTTCATTGGACTTGTATGACTCGGCAGAGTAAAATAGCAGATTATAATCGCTAGGGTAATTTATGTCGTCTAGCCCTAATGACAGATGGACTGAGCCCGGTATGACATCGGAATCAGCAACAGGCTGTGAGAAGTTTATTTTTGATCCTATTAATCTATAGCCACCAGTCGAGGACAGTTGATATAGATACCCACTCAATTTTCCTCCAATAAACTCTATATATAAATCATAATCAGCTCCATTGTATCCTGTTTTTGTGTTGGAGTCGGCATCAATAAGCATACCGTAAGAAACCTTTCTATCTGGTTGATTGAAGACAGCAAGACTAGAATTCCTAAGACCTGCAGCCAACCAAATAGTAGCATTCAAAGTCTTTCCATCGCTAATATAATCAACCGCTTTTATGTCGGTGTAATTAGACCTTAGATGAGATTCAGTATTGCCATATGTTTGAACCCAATTATGGTTCTCATTGATCAGTTCTTGAAGTTCAAACGACGGTGATACTCCCAAAGCTTGAAGTGGGTTGAGGAATGCCAACAGTACTAATAATGGAATAATACTAGCTACGGCTAAATCAGTGAAGATAGTTTCTTTTGACACATGATTACACAACGAAATGAGTCGAAAAGTTGGATAGTATAAAAAATGGTTGGATTTCAATTCTATTTTGCAACCGTAAGATCTTTGAGATCTTTCATATTTTTAGTTTACCGTTAGACATAGACCGTGAGTCATTACGAGCCGTGAAGGGAAGTCATGGCATCAAATTCCCTAATCATCTCTCTTTTTCTAACTATTTTATCCATTCGTCCTCTCATAAGTAGCAGATTGAGCTATGAAGAATTAGAGTTTTAACTTCATTTGATCGAATCTAGTCTAATGAGAAAGTAATATTCAGCAGAGTCCCCAAATCAATCTTACGATTGTTATTATACTAGAAGTTCTAGACAAACCCTGTTTGTTTAGATTAGCACCTCTTGAAGCCTTCACTGTCTCACTTACGGCGATTATCCTCTCTTTAGTCCAAGCATAAGTCCTAGTATGAATTCGAACTCTGTCGATACAAGTATTTCAACTGTAGCTTATTGTACCGCGAGTTGTGACGCATTATTATTTAATGTATGGATAACCGGTCCTGCTATGATTGTTAACGTCCTCCGTTGCATTCTGCATTTCTATCCCATTTCACATCTTTCTATCACTCCGTATGAGAGGTATGAGACCAATCACGAACATCCCGATAATTATTCCAACTAGTATGATCACTTTCTTCATGGTATATCCTACTACTGTGCCAAATACGAATCCACCACCTGCAGAAAATACAACTGCTAACAGCATTCCGAATCTCGACTACTTATGCTCTACGGTTTATCGTCGTTTGTTGTTTTTTCATAGGTAGCCTTAGCTTTAGCTTTTATGGGAGGAGCTTTATGTGAAAAAACTTATCTGTGTCTTTAACCGCACAATATTTGTTTATGTCAGATACTAATTATGAAAAAACCCTAGATATCATTTTTGGTAGATGGAAAAGTCAGATACTGTATGCAGGGGTAACACTAGGGATTTTCGATTGTGCATCATCTTATGCCAAAAGTACGGCTGATATAGCAGGTGAACTTGATCTTGATGATGTATTGGCTTATAGACTTTTGAGAGCCTTATCTTCATTGGGTTTCTTAAAGGAACATCCTGATCGTAGAGAATTCTCAATAACTCCGCAAGGCGAATTACTTCGTAAGGATAACCCACAAACGCTAAGAGGAGTAACATTATTAGAAGAAGGACCAGAGCACTATGCCATTTGGAAACATTTACCGGCAATGATAAAGGAGGGTAAACAAAATGCATTCATGCGTGAATTTGGCTATAAAATATTCGAATACAGAGATAGAAATCCGGCTTATGGAGAAGTATTTAATCAAGCAATGAGTAGTTATTCTTCTATTCAAACTAACTGGGTATTGGATGCACTGGATAAGTATGACTTCTCTAATATTCACGATATATGCGATATTGGAGGAGGCATTGGGCATTTACTTGGGAATTTACTTATAAAGTATCCACATGTAAGTGGAACAGTACTGGAGTTGAAAGCAGTGATCAGTAACAAGAAACAATTATTAGCATCCAAATTAGGAGTAAGTGAGAGATGTTCTTACATTGATGGAGATATGTTCACTAATGGCGAAATCCCTTTTGCAGATGCATATATTATGAAAATGATTCTTCATGACTGGAGTGATGAAGAATGTGTAAGTATACTATCCAATGTCTATCGATCTTCTCCTAAGCATGCAAGATTATTTATTGCTGAGCATGTAGTTCCAGGCCCAGGTGAAATACATTTCTCAAAGCTATTTGATATACATATGATGTGTGTAGCATCAGGAAAGGAAAGGAATATTGATGAATACTCCAGTTTGCTGCAACAATCAGGTTGGAAGTATATTCAAACCCTACATTCCCACCAGCAATCTGGATTAATTGATGTAATTGAAGGTTGTAAGTTATGACTACTGCACAGGTGTGCTTACGAAGAGTTAAAAACAAGAGCATAGAAAGGTAAAGACTTCATCATGGTTAGATGAGTTCAAGATAGCGATTATGTTTTTAACCTAACAATGGGTCAAAAATAATATTGATTGGATGTATTGGGTTATAAACCAGAGTACTCAGGCCATTCGTCGCAATAACTCCTGAAGCAATCAATCACTCACCATTCATTCTTATTCGAAAATCCCAATGAAACTCCTCGCAATAGATCATAATGGAATGTGTATGTTTCATAGGCACAGCGAATATCTTCAGAAATATGCCAAGTGGGACGACAAGGAAGGTGAGAACATAGAGTTAGGTCCTACTCGAGAAGCAGCGCACTCTTTCTGATTTTCTGGGTGAAAGCAACACTTCTTAGAGGCACTCCAATTAGCCACTCCGGCACTTTGGTTATTTCAAGCACTATTCTAGTTGGGGAAAACCAGGTTACTATCATGCGATATGATAATATTCTATATTATAGGTAACTTGCTCTAACAGATTGGCGCCCATTAGAAAATCGGGAACTTTCCAAAATATTATAATTGAATAACTTCCGTCACTCCCCTCTATGCCAAAAACCAAATATCAAACCATACTACTATAAAAGTAACAGAATGGAACGAGGTTCGAAAATAGTAATATCGATTATCGTAGCTGCAGTAATCTCTGCGTTGGTAATTGCATATTATCAATCGACATCTACCAAGGTAGTAGGGGCGCAATGCGATAAAACGAAAAAAATCTGTCAGGTACAGAGTGAAACAACTCATTTTGGAGGGTACTTTCCTATTTACTCTTATTATTACGTCCCGTTCCCATTATTTGGTCCCGGTTTGGGCTTGTTTTATCCAGGCTCATTCATTCGTCCAAATGTTTGCGATGATTGCTTAAGCACCGTAACTCCACAGGATGAACAGCAAGTTTTGAACTCAAAAACGCCGGTACCACAATCAGATCTGCCCTCTGAACAAACACCATCTGCTGAAAGTAAATCTGGAAATCCTGGTGAACAATCGCCATCTACAGCTGAATCTCCTGAATCTTCATCATCCCCTTCTGAATCGCCACCGTCAGAAGGGAGTGGTAGTTCAGGTGGAGAGATTGGTGGTGGCGGTGCCGGTGCTGAAAGTGGCAGCGGCGGATCTGGTGAAGGAGGACTCGGAGGCGGCGGAGAAGGTAGTGGTGGCGGCGAAGATTAGCAACCATTTTGGCTAAGGGAACATTAGCGTGAAAGTATTTTTCGTACTAGGATTTCAGCCCATGATTTGGACATAATCTGAGTGGAAGACTTTTTATTTGATGACCCGGGTGAGTCAATCTGCATGTGGAAGTCTTGCTACGAGTCAATCTACTTTCAGTCATGTTCAGATTAGTTTTAGTAGCGGTGCCGTCAGTTGTAGCTCCCTAACACCCACTTTAAACACCCAGTCAACATAACATAAAGCGTTTCTTTCACCCATTACGCTGATTTAATCCTTAATCTTAAGCATGACCATATGTATAATCCGTTAGACAATGGAGTCAAGCAGCATATATGTTTGAAGACTCAATTTATGGTGAGCCAATATTGAATGTAGCCCCCCTCGCCATGTATTACCGCTGGACGAGCATTGGACAGGCTTTGATCTCTTACTATTTCATCCAGTCCTAAAACCAAGGTTATTCAGCCCAAATCCAGGCTCGGACATAATTTTCCAGTCCAATCCAAGGGTAATACGCACATCATTGGACTGGATTATGTTGGACATACTGCTAGGATCCAGACCTCATCGTTCTGGATGCTGGCCTGGACAATCCAAGCGCTTCTTGTATCCGTTGGATCCTTAACATCCCAAAGCCTGCTGGATCGCTTGTGCTGAATACATTAATTGAACGGTTATATTTTCTGAAGGCAATGACGAGACTTAATATGTCGCATACTCGCACCATCCTCTATGGAAATAATCGAATCTATTTCATGGGTCGCATCGGGTTTTGTACCAACATTGCTTTTACTTGAAGTATCACTAAGAATAGTGAGAAAGAAACCAACACTCAAGGTAGAAAATATACCGCTGTTAACAGGATAGCAGAAAATATTAGGTCGGCACATAAAGCCGAGGGCATGGAAAATCCGCAGGCCATTTTTATGATAGCGTATTCTGCCCGGCAAGTCTGACTACTCCAAAGATAAATCAAATACGCATTATCCAATTTATTTTTAAAATTCGAACCAATCAACAAAGCCGACGTAGAGTATAATGAGAATACTTTCAGACTGATTAGCATAACCAACTTTGAGGAGGATATATGCGCGCCATCACCATTTTCTATGTTATATTTTAACATCCATCGCGATTTTGACACCAATCAAATCAAACAGATTAGGGCTCGCCATAAAGATGTACCATATGTTTCATTTGAAGGTGATGAGGAAATCATACTCAAGGAATTTCATGAATTTGTTTTGAATAAAGACCCAATATTCTCATTTCCACTCGTAACATCATCAAGACATGAAACAACGCTCGATTTCTGATTTTATAAGTTAACTTTTAACTCATACTATGATTTGTATTCGCGATTTTTAATGATTCGTGGATTCAAGGTTTCACAAACGATTGATGGAGAGGCTAAAATTCAAATAGGTCAGTTGCTCCACCGACGCCGATACAGCCAAGAGGGAAGTCAGTCAAGCTCACTCAATAACTAATCAGCGATTAAGTTAGTGACCGTGGGACACAGTGGGACATTCAGTGTATTTTAATAGTAACATGATGACATGAAGACATGAAAACAATGATGAAATGTCCAGTCTGTAAGCGCCAGTCAGTAGTTGAAATTCTGAATGTGATTCCACAGGGAGAGACGTCTGAGATAGGTTGTACTTCATGCAGCTGGGTTGGAAAGAACATGCGAAGCTAGCCAAAGTTACCATCCATGAGATTCACCAAGGGGAGGGCGGCGTCGACTGTGCAATTTTTTTTCAAAATGTTTAGTTCTTCGCCGGCACTTCATAAATCTTATGTTTACTTATCTTAGAAAATGCCCTTTCCAATTACAAAGTATGAATGATAGGATAAACTCTTGGAGAAGCACAGTTAGAGCCATAGTATCAATGGTATAGCTATGAAGTGTGATTATGAGGAAGGTATGTTTTATGTGGATTCGCGATATCACCCATGGTATAGAAGAATTCATAAATAAAGCCAAGACAAAATACGAAGTCTATCCAGTTACCGCAATTTATTTTCAGTATAAGTAATTCTATAGAGTCTAAACACAAGCGAACCCGCCGCAGAAGTTACAAATCAAGGAAGGAACGCAAAAGAGCCACGCGTCAGTGGTTTTGAATCTGAAAATGAGCTGTCACGAAATAAGTATTAGGTAAAAATGCTCTTAAGTACTTCGCATGTGCCATGTACGAAGTTCCACATTGGCCACAACGGAAAAAAGGAACCAACCTCAACTCAGCACCGCTACTATCAGATTAGAAATCTTAAAGATTTTAATCAGGGGAGCTGGGATGACCCATAGGACCTTGAAAGGTATGGCTTGTCACACCCTGAACCTAGCCTTCTTCTAGTTGAGCCAGCGAGGATGTAGAAGCTTGAAAATAGAATCGGGCCGTAGGGCTAAACAATCCTAAAGTCTATATCAAACAAATAATCTAATCGACCACATACAAGTCAGCTTGCTATCTGCTAGTTTTATTTTATTTTATTTTATTTTATTCTGTTCTCGTTGTCGTTGTCTTATATTCTCGTAGAAGGTACCTACGTTTAGTTCTAGTTCTAATTCGCCTGCTCCATCTAATTCCATCTTTATCTTTTGTCTAATTGCCCTATTCACGTACTCTTCAAAAGAATAGCCTGACAAATGCGCCATTGCACAAGCACTTCTATAATATGTCCTTGGAAGTCTGACAGTTACTATAGTTTCATTTTCAATTTTATTGAGATTCGAATTTGGATATATGCGATTGCTATTCGTCTCTTTATCTATCTGAGTTCTATCATTCATCTTCGTAATAGACTTGCACACTAACTCTTTTAACTCGTTGTTCGCAAGGAACTGAAGTGCGTATGTTTGTTTATCGCTATTGTAACGGTGAGGTGTTTATCATCGATTAACTAGTTCAGATTGATCGGTATGATGCGCGATGATTAATTATCGCTAGTGGCAACGTACTATTCTCTGACAAATTGTATATGGGGCTTACACCAAACGCCATGAATTCTGACAACCACTGGGTTATTGAGTGTCTGAACTTCAATGCTCATGTTGAGATCGTTTCTGCAATAGCTAGTGTTCTATGGCAGCTTTGAAAGTTGTCATCATCTACAATCAACATTCTTTTCCAAAATAGTTGCTGTTCTTTGTCTTATTCGATTCTTATGTTTGCCTTAATAATAAGAACCGCTCAAAGGTCGAGAAGTACCCTAAGTTCATCTGCTAGACCGACGGAAATTAATGAGTTTACTCTGTCACTATCCCAAAAGTTTGGTGCTCACAGTCATATGAGATTCTTGATTGTCGTCTATGTCAAATAGTTTTCTTAATAAGCTTCTTACACATACTATCTTTTCTCTCACTCGGTATAGTCTTACACTTCGTAAAGACTAGCGTGAGACATTGTGACACATTGTGACACGTCATACCACACATATACCGAGGGGGTACTGAACTATACATGATTTTGCCAACATACTTTAGTCGTCATCGGAAGGTGACGGTACGCCTTACTTAACCTGAAATACAATACTTGAGGATGAGATACCGATCACTTTATAGCCTACAGCAAATGTAAATATACCATTGTAACAATTAATACCACCAAAGATCAAGGTAAATCTGTTCAGTACTGCCTACAAAAGTCAGGTAAAAAAGCCCCTAACATACTAGAAACCGGTGAAGAATACGACATTGAAGTTCTATGCATATACTAATCCCTTCACCGCGTTGGCGACTGTCGAACTCGGTCCTCTTTGACATGGATATACTAGGTTTCAAGAATAGAATGAAGTGTGAATGACACTGATAGTCACCACAAGTATCCTTAACAAAAAAACTTACTTGATGACGTTTATTGTTTGGGCCATGATAATTACTGATGTAATTTTTGGCACCTTTCTTGACGTTTTGGGAAAGCCTCTTAATTCTTCTTTTGGTGTAATATTATTCATAACAATGAGTATCACTGTGTTCTTTGCAGGTCTGTATGCCCTTAGAGATTTTATGGCTGTATTGCGCAAAGACCTTCAGGCTCCTTCATTTTTTAATAGGCTCTACAAGGCAACACCTCTTTTTCTTTATGCACTTGTAGTCATCTTTACAGCTATCATCGTTGAAATGGTGTTCTTTTCACAATACAGCACTTACCTCCAGCTTCTAATTGTCTTAATAACTGGAGTAGCCATCTTGTTCTTTGGTTTTCGCACTTACAAATTCTTGTCATGGTTCAAGTCGAGTACCAACAAACGACGCAACATCATGATATTGGCATTTGCTGTATCATCGATGCTCTTTTGCATCAGTATGATAGTTGCTACTGTATTTGATACAAAGGAATTAGTCTATTCAAGACCATCATACATAGATCCATATTACCACTCTAGCAATTCTATGGCAAGCAGACACTTATCCAGTATAGAACTTGTGATTCATCTCTATGCGTTCCTTGTACCTCAAGTTTTTGCTATTGCTATCGCAGAAACAGTTGCTGTTGCGTTTTTCCTTCGTTATTTTAAGGATCAGATAGGAAGAACAACGCTTTGGACAGTTATAATTTTACCACCTGTACTTTTTTTAACTGGAATATTTGGTCCTCAATTATTGGCAAACACTGGCGGTGTAATGGTATATCAGCTCCCTCAGTTCTTTCTCTTTAGGGTTATAGGTACCGCAGGATGGATTGGAGCTGACTTTGTAATAGCATCTGCATATCTTTTAGTAGCAAAAACTCTTAGACGGCAGATCACCTCTTCTCGTAATAAGATCATTAACTATTTGATTATAGCAGCCTTATCAACCATTTTAGTTTCTCCAGCGACTAATAACTGGATAACCAACTCTTCTTATCCGCCCTTTGGAGCAATCCAACGTGCCTTCCTTGTGCTTGCTTCTTTTCTCTTTAGCATAGGAATATACTCTGTCGCAATGTCGGTGGCCCAAGATGCAGAATTGCGTCATTTGGCCAGAAAATATGCTAAAGAGTATGCTCTATTAGATACGTTAGGCAATGCACAAGAGGATGCGGAGATTATACGAAAGGTGGTAAAACTAGTGCATAAACAGGCAGATGCTATGGGAAAAGAAACAGCAGTAGAATCTTCAATGTTAGATGATAACGAAGTGAAACAATACATAGACTTGGTAATAAGTGAATTTAGAGGAAAAAAGGATCACAGAACATATTAAGTTTTGACCTCTAATTCTGATGTTTGACAAAAATGCTGCTTCCAACTGTGAAAGGAGTCGGTACGTTTTACAGGGAATATGGAGACACTAGAAAGTCGCATGTGTTATTTATTCATGGACTTGGAGCCTCATCAATGAGGTGGGGAGACATTCCAGAGGCCTTGTCAAAATATTTTCATACAATAACAGTTGATTTAATAGGTTTTGGTGCAAGTGAAAAACCACAGAATGCGGATTATACAATCAAGGGACTCAGTAAATTTATTGTTGATTTCCTTACTGAAAGAATCAGAATCATGGATAAGGAGCAAAAAAAGATAAGTATTGTAGGTCACTCATTGGGTGGGTATATAGCTGCTCAAGTTGCTATAGAGAATAAAGAAATGATAGAAAAACTTGTATTGATAGATCCCTCGGGTCTGCTTGAGGCGCCGAGTCAGCTACTAAAGGCCTATCGCGCTGCAGCAACCGACCTTAATCCATTATCAAGACATGAAAGAATCAAAAGAGTAATGGAGGACCTATACGCAAGTCCTTCAAGGCTGCTTCCTGTATTGGTTGATTTATTCGGTTACACAATTGAAAAGCCAGGCGCGAAACATGCGTTTGAAGTAGCGTTCGACAACAGCACAACAACACAAATCGATCCAACAGGTTTCAAACAAATTGAAGATATTCCTTGTCTTGTTATATGGGGTGAAAAGGACAATTTAATACCGATAAAATATTATTACAAGTTCCAACAGCAACTTCCACAGGCTCACTGTGCAACGATAGCAGATGCAGGCCATTCACCGTTTGTTGAGAAAACAGCTCTGGTATACGAAAAATTGCGTACATTCTTGATGCACGATGAGACCAGCTTAACATAATTTTTTATTACCTTCCAAGCTTAATTTTAAGTGCTTTCTCAAGGGATATTACAGATGGTTGAATGAATCTCTGACAA
>NZ_QURE01000122.1:0-211 GCF_009898475.1 Nitrososphaera sp. AFS
TTAGCAGGGAGGAACAAAAACGCTATTGGAAAAGAATATTGATTGTTGACGATGATCCAGACATCACTACTACTTTCAAATTAGGTATAGAAAATGCTACAAAAAGAATTGCCGTCGATGTATACAATGACCCAAGAAAAGCACTCTTAGATTTCAAATCGAACTTCTATGATCTTCTCTTAATTGATATTAATATGCCATACATCGATGG
>NZ_QURE01000122.1:223-5227 GCF_009898475.1 Nitrososphaera sp. AFS
ATCAATGTTAAAATCTGTTTCATGTCCTCAGGAGAAATAAATCGTGATGCTTTGAGAGAAATTCATCCGTCTATTAGTTTGGGATGTTTCATTAGAAAGTTCGCGAATTGAAATTGATTATTTGGTTGGCAGGATCATGAAAGAGTTGGATTAATGTGACAAACTGAGATAGCGGTAGAGTTAATTTATTGATGGTAAAGTTATATTATGTCTAGGGCACAATTAGACAGCTGTACTCAGGCATTAATTGTAATAATAATAAGTCATTTCACTATCAAGTGATATGTCCAATCTGCTGCATAGTTGTACTGAGGTTTGACAGGGTTTGCTACACTAACTGTAAGATGTAGATCATGTGTACCCGGGTGTAGAGGTTGCAAGAATGCGAAGAATCCATTGGTAAACGCTCTGTACATGCCAGGTTTTTCCTTGTAAATGTTATCAGGTGGTATTGTCAAATTATAGAACCCAGAATCTATTCTGTACTGATTTAAGTTCTGGAGTTGAACTCCATCAAGGGTGGCGCCAATTACACCATAGTCATTACCTTCTGTAGCGCACTGGCGTACATCCTGATCATTATGCAAAGTTGGATCGCTACGGTCGCATTCGCCAGTTAACAAACCGACGAGAATAGATTTTCCAGTAGGAATTACGCACGTCCGTTGAACAGTCCCACTAAGTGAATCTGCCAAGAACCAAACAGGACCACTTTGTCCTCTTGCACAATTTGATGCAGTATTGTTTTGCCTTGGATGATCTTCTTGCGGTATACTGAAGCTCCACTGCCACCACTTCTCGGCCCATTGTTGATAAGGGATACCGTATGGAGAGGAATTTGTTGAATACAGTAAAGGGTTAAGACTATCACCTTTTACGATGTTAGTAGATGAGGCTGGAGTTGAAGCGAGAGTAAATATTATACTTGATAACAGCAATACATTTCTATATCCGAACAGTTGAATATTCCTCCTTTCCCTCATTCAATTCATATATAGGCAGATCTGTACTTATAAAAAGTTTGACCATCCACAAACCTTCTAATCTGACTTTTTCCAAACAGATTCATTGGGATTTTATAGTTGAATATATCGTAGTTGATGGGTACTAATCAGGGACATACACTATTGAATAAATTCCAAAGCAAAATTGGGGCCAAGGGCATTTTTATTTTAATTTCTATAATAATAGTTGCTATAATAGTAGATACATCAATTGTCAAGGTTTCTGCTATAACAGGCGGATTAAATTCTACAGATTCAAATATCACAATCTTTACTGTTATGGGCATAATCTTCGCTGTAGGACAATATCTTATTTTGGGATTCGTTAGAAAACTCGATGGGAAAAAGATTGCAATTAAAAGATTACGTTTGACTGTAATAAGTAGGTTGATATTAGTAATACAGTACGTCTTGATAGCAGTTTTCGCGTTGCTTATCTTACAAATGTTATTCACTTCTAGTTATAATGTTTATTTCATAGAGGCCATCATTTGGATCAGCTACTCCTTAGTCTTCATTCTCCTAGGATTGCTATCACTACGATTCCTTTCATGGTTTAGGTCCAACCATAACCGGGTTGTATTAACCTACTCTCTAGCGATGATGATGATCGCTGCAAATGCAGCGTTTGCGCTTGTTTATGTGACTAACCAATTGGCTGGGACACAGGGCGGACCAATAATACAACCCGAGTCTACTCCTGTAGCCAATTTTGGCAGTGTGTTTGACATTTTCAATTTTGGGTATTTTATAACTTCTATTATGTCGTTTGTCTTAACTTGGATTGCTACTGTTCTCCTGTTACACAGTTACTCCAGAAAACTTGGAAGAATCAAATATTGGATTCTTGTCAGTATTCCTTTGATTTATTTTTTGAGTCAATTTCAAATAGTATTTATTAATATTTTTACACCATTTCGTCTATCTGAACCCATTCTTTTTGGTATAGTTTACACGTTGTTCTTTAGCGCTACCGTATCTGTTGGTGGAATTCTATTTGGTATCGCGTTTTGGAGTATAGCACGGAATTTAGGCCGTGATATAGTCAAACAATATATGATGATTTCTGCCTACGGTATGATGTTACTCTTCTCCTCCAACCAGATTTCTGGTTTGGTTCTTGCCCCCTATCCACCATTCGGGCTTGCTACGGTTTCATTCTTGGGGTTGGCATCTTACCTAATATTCATTGGTATCTATTCTTCTGCGATATCTGTAGCAGTGGATTCCAGCTTACGTCAAACAATTCGAACTTTCGCAATGAAGGAATCAAGATTACTGGATAGTATAGGGACAGCCCAAATGGGGCAAGAGATTGAGAAGAAAGTGATTGCAGCCACAAAACGAAATCAAGACAGAATGACAGAAGACAGTGGAATTGAATCTTCACTTACAGAGGTAGATATGAAGGAATATTTAGAACAGGTAATTAGAGAGGTAAAGATGCAAAGAACTAGCAATAAAAAATTAGGATGAACAAGGATAAAACATAGACCTTATAAGGACGACAGAAAATAAGCATCTAATTAAATGTGCCTTGTGTGGAAAGACTATAAACAGTAATGAAATAATCAAAACAGTAATGAAATAATCATAGAAATAATTGATAACACTAGCTATACTTTCGATACCAATGATTGCGTATTGATGTAAAAGTCCCAGTGATTTTTTCTAATATTCCCCTCAATTCAACCCATAATTATGAGAACTATAGATGCATCCATCCGAGATAACATCAAATGGACTTTCTTTCACCTACTTCATTCCAAGCTTTAAGATCTACCTCAAGAAATATGGATTCGTTGTTCTTTGCTGCGGCAATCCATTTCTTTAATTCTTTCTGCCAATCAACATCATTTCCAGCATTCGTTATTAGGGTATTCTCAAATGCATCAACAATTTTGTATAGTGGTCTCCTACGTTAGTTACTGCCCTAAAAGTCTCATCCTCCTTTAAACCTATTGCAAATTCATTTTTATCTTTATTAGTATAAATACAAATTAATGCGTTAGAAGATTTGTTCATATAATCTTGTTCTGTTTTGCTCTTTACTTTAAAGTTCGTTGTTGTAAACCGATATTATTATGTTATGATTGGGACGGTCTTTTTTGTATCATCTACTTCAGCAGCCTGTTGAGATTAATGTATTGAAATGTCAATAGCAATAATTTTTAGATACGAAATATCGACAAGATATCCTCAAGTTAGTAGATATAATCATCTGAACTAGTTACACTCAAAAAAGATGTACGCCTTCTCCTCATCTCAATTCGTTTGGATAGTGGATAGACGTCATCATCTTTTGTATAGATTGGTTCATTTATTACTGGCAATCTAGGCTGCTGATTCATATATGCCAATTCTTCTCTTTTTTGGACCAAAGCCATCTCAAGTGCCCACAAAGATTGCATGCATTCATCTCGTCTTTTATTCAAAAGTGTCAGATGCTTATTGCAGTTAGCCTTTTCTTCTTCTAGTGCATTTACTTCGTTGGCAAGGTATTCAACTTTCCATTGCAGTTTTTCTAATTGCTTGTGATTAGCAAGATTTAATACATTAATTATTTGCTGTTCTCCCATCCCTAGATCATTTACTATTTTGTGTAATCTCAGAAATGAAGAAATGGAATATCTACCAGTATTTGATTTGATCATATACCTGTAGAAAGTCATACATTTTTCTCATCTCCAAATATTGTCTGTACATGTCTCTAACTTCTTCAGGAGGAAGATCTAGTTCAATAACAACTTGAGTAGGCGTTTGGCCTTCTGAGAACATTTTGATAGCCTGGGTGGTTTTTGATTTCGATTTTATGTCATCTTTCTCTTTGACTTCTGTTTGACCATTTTCTCGTTCTAATTTGTCCTTGTATCTATTGATAATCACCCCGATTTATTTCATAATCTGAACTTATTCTATTCAGCCGTGTAATTAGGAAGAAACCACACTCTCTTAGATTGGCAGCATGATCCATAACACAGGCAGCCAAGTCATGATCTTCGATCTCAACAACTCTAATTTGTTTATCGTTTCCAATTCGATTTTCATCGAAGGTTAGGTAGCTCTCTCTTTGCCTCGGCTAGAGATCCAAAAGTGTGGGTAATAACTCTTCTTCCTTGACTGATTAGTGAATTGACTTCCTTTTCTGCTTTTATCACAATATCCATTTCAAGATCTTTAGTCGTGATAATAACTAAATTGTCGTGATCCCTATGTTCAACTTTCCTGACATTAAGAGTTTTACCCATTAGCTTCTGAAGTGAGCCTATGAATGCGTGCTCAGCTGTGTGTGCTAGTTTGTTCTGCATATGGGATACTACTAATTAAGTTGATGTAGCGTATATACCTGATTTTTATGTTATTTGAAGTTTGAAACTGATTTGATCACTAGCGGGGACAGTAGACTAGGTAACCTAGCGCGTCTACTCATGTGGTGACCGATGCGGCTTGTTGGAAAATAGCCCAAATGAATGGCTTTGAACTATATCAAAAGATCAGACTTGTAGACGATTACACCCAGATATGCTTTATTAGCGCTTTTGAAGAATATGAGAACAAATTTAGGAAATTATTTCCAGATTTAAATGAGGCGGATTGTTTTGTTAGAAAACCAATCTAACCAAAAAAGTAAAATCACGCCTTCAGTCTAATTGATGTAGACTGCTGCATCCAAAAGCAAGAATGACACATTCCCCTGTTATCTGGGCACTGACTTCAGACGTATTACTCATCAAAACAAAATAGTTAACAACATGTTTACTAAGACAACCTTTGTCTGGTGCAGATGCTAATTAACTACTAGTTATTCGGTCTCTTAAATCTCATCTTGAATATCGTGTGCTTGCTCTGTTGCTATTTTTTCTACATTAAGTGAAACTTTAACCCAAGTATCATTGCTTCTGAATACATGTACAGATTGTTTCATATCAGTTAATCGAGTGTATCTGCCACCAACTTTATCAACCAGTCTATCTCTTAATTTCTCTACCTGATATTCTGC
>NZ_QURE01000123.1 GCF_009898475.1 Nitrososphaera sp. AFS
GATGAACGGTCGTGTCATATTCACGTAAGCTATTATTGTTACTTTAAAAATACCATAGTAGAGAGATGATAGGTTTGATTCAGACTAAGACAGATGAGAGCAGACTTTCAAGAAAGCGATGATTGTTCATATTCCATCACATTGCTCACATTATCTGGTAGAACTTCAAAATACAAGCTGTTGTTCGTACTTGTCGTAAACATAGTAATGCGCCTCCAATTTGGTGGCCCTAGTAATGTAGTGTCGAAAAATGCAATATTAAGAAAGTCGTATCAGGTGGTGTGAAATGATTCTTTGAAATTTGTTTTTTACTGTACTTGTACATAGTAGGTAGTCCCCGCATAACCCAATTTCTTTGGTAACAGGTAGTAGCAGCCGAAAACGGATGGTAGCATGACGGTAGCAGCGTGTTAACAACTAGTAACAAACGAAAACAAGAAAATAATGTAATGACACGGCTGTCAAATATGGCCGAGGATCGGAAGGCACGAGTATCATCGCTGTCTGCAGCGATGATTAAAGCTTTTTCTACCGAGAGATTATGTGCTAAAACCAACGCTGCATATCTAAGCTGTCGTCTCGTTAGGATGACAAATGGTATCATGTCGCAAAGATTATTGGAATGTTTCTCTGCGTCTTTGTTCTTCAGCCTCTAACCCAAGGCTTTAGTTTACAATAATATTCGGCATAGTAACACAGGAACATTGTAAGACATGGACTCTAGCTTTGCCTTCTGAATATTACTGAATATAAAGGTTGGAATTTGAAGAACTGGCCCAAAAATATTGAACTCCTGAGACCGAGTACTACACAATTTAATTCTCACTAATTTACTGAATGTATGAAACCTTTCCAATTGTCGTTGTTTGGTGATGAAAGTGCAAATTGCAGATAGTAACCCTGACAGCATAATAGATGTATGATCCCAACCAACGAGACGATGAAAATTCTAGTCTTTCTTAATCGTTGATTAGGAAATTGGCATTTTGTACTTCATGTTGGATGCTATTTGTCTCATCAGACTTAGCTTCCAACAACTACTATTCTACCTCTTTCTATACCATTTAGTCTTGAAGTAGCCGTCACCGTCCAAAACACCTCGCCAGAAATTTCTGTCCCTTTGACAACAGCTTTCATCCTATTGTCCAGCCCCATGTCATGATCTTCTTTTCGCTAGGAAACTATCCAATATATAACAAGGTATGACAATATTACCAATATTGAATCCATTTGATAAAATAATGCTGAGTTCACTTTACCTAAGTGGGTTGTACCCAAATATTCCACCGTTGGAGCGCCTAAGATCTCACTTTCCCTTGCCTGAAGAGATTTACAGTCGAAAAATCCAGGAGCTAGTTAATTTAGGACTGGTAGAAGATGGAAGCAAATCACGATTAACTTATCTAGGCAGAGATGCCATTAAAGTTGTCCTAGTCGGTGGGGTGTTTGACCTGATACATCCTGGACACATAACTACTCTAAAGGCTGCAAAATCGCATGGCGATGTTTTGGTTGTAGTGGTCGCCAGGACTTCTACCGCTGCAATGATAAACAAGGATAGAAGGATCTACCATGAAGAGTGCCTTCGTTTAGAATTGGTATCCTCTTTAAGCGTAGTCGACCTAGCTATAATGGGGCGAGAAGGGACATTGTTCGAGACAGTAGAATACATAAAGCCTGATGTAATAGCACTCGGGTATGATCAATTTCATAGTGAAAAGGAAATTGCAGAGAACTGTCTGAAGCGAAAATTAACCACAAGAGTGATTAGGCTAACTACGCCTATACCGGCATCAAAGAGTTCATTAATTAAGGAACATCTAGGTGAATCATTCTACAGAATATAAAGTTACTATTTTTTGATGTTCAGTCAAATCTTGTAATCGTTAGTGGTGTACATATAACTTTATCTTTATTATATCTCCATTGCGAATCCCAGCAATCCTCTTAATTGAGACTGGAGCTATAACTTCCAAGGTACTTTCGTCATAATGAGTTCGTTCCAATACAATGACAGCTGCATCCTTGATCACGCCTCCATTAATTTGTGCAGGATAGCATTTCGCCCATCCGTAGCTTCTCTTAGAGTCGCTGAAGCCACTTATAAAAACCGCGCTATAAGATCCTATTCCCCGTCTGGCGTCTCGAAACACTTTGTCAACAAGCTTCACATTTAAGGTCCCCGGATATGGAACATAGCCCAATTTTTCCTGAAACTGTTGGCGGTAGCCACTTAATGACATGTAATACGCTCCCTCGCCCATGCCAGAAACTACCCTGCCTTCAAAGTTAATTGTATCAGGAGGGCTCGATTCGATGGCCGCCTTTAGTGTCGAAAATAATCCTTCAACCGCTGCATATCCCTTTTCTGTTAGTTTAACTCTAAACCTCTGACCTTTCTTGACGCGATCTATATAGCCTGCTGCATCGAGGTCTTGAAGATGTTTTGAGGCCGCTTGCTGCGATTTCATTATATTCTTGGCCAGATCTGTGGTAGTTAATTCAATAAAACTGTACTTTGCCCCCAACATTAAGAGTTTGGTCATTGTTAAGATATGTTGCAGTTTAACTTGCGACATCCCATTCAGTTACTAATACCCATATCCCCAAAGGTTCTGACCTGGATATCCCCTGATTTTCTTAGCTCGCCAGTTCTGTGGCCAACTATGAATTCAATTCCCACCTTATCTGCGGCATCAACCAATCGCTGTGTCACTATGCCATCCAACACAAGCATCTTTCCTCCCTCAGTATTATCCAGCTTTTTGACCACATCCGAGACAGGTACTTTGAGTAATACCCTCATAGAGCCGTCTAATATCACAGCCTCCAAAGTTTCATTGATTTGAGGATAGACTCCCTTAACGGCGGACAAAATGTTCGGGTCGCTTTCCACGTAAGGGGGGCGTTCAATATCAGATTTGGCTTGTGATTGCCGTTCGACTTCTCGAGCATGTTCCTGCCTATCTCTCTTTATTTCTTGTTTCCTATCTGACTGCTGAAAGGGATGAGTCTCCTGTATATTCGGGGCGGATAAAGCTGATACCTCCTTAAGTATCTCGGCAATCTCGAGAGGAGTGCAATCCTCGACCTCTCTTCCAATAGGAGCCCTCAAGACTTTGTCGATTGCTACTACCCCGTGTAATTCTTTGAGGATTAGATCTCCGGCTCGATCACCGTCAAGGAATGCAATAACCTTCCGACCTTGAGTGAGTTTGACTATTGTTTCATCAATTTTTGCTCCTTCAATAGCGATAGCGTTATCAAATCCTGCGCGCAATAAGTTGATTACATCTGCTCGTCCTTCAACCAGAATTATCCAGTCTGATTCAAACACACCCGTCCCGCAAGCAAGCTGCGCTTTTCCAAAAGCGGTAAGTTTACCAGGCTTGCTCGCGTCATAAACATCTTTAAGCATTTCTTCACCTTCACTGATGGTTTTGGTTGCCCACTCTTGTACGATCCTCTTTGCCCTATCGACAATCACTTTCTTTTTAATAGCACGGATATCGTCGATACCGCTTAGTGCAAATTTTGCTTGAAACGGCCCAACTTTATCAATGCTTTCTATGGCAGCTGCGATAAGCGCGGCAGTGGAGATATCGGTGCTCATTGGTATGACCGCATCGCCCCTTGCCATGTTAGACTTGGTGTCAACGTTAACCTCGATTCTTCCTACTTTAGAGACCTTTTGTAACTCGTTCAAATTCATCTCGGGACCTAGAAGGCCTTCAGTCTGGCCAAAGATTGCGCCGATAATATCGGCCTTTTCAACCAAACCGTCAACCTCAAATTTTAATTTAACGTGATACTTTACAATACCTGTGTTAGGCAATCTCATAACCTCATGTTCTTAAATTATCTCTAGGGTGAGTAGGCTCGAATATAAGTGCTTACCTATAATTTTGGCAGAGCAAGGTAGATCATCGACGCAGGTTCATAAATAAAAGTGCAAATCCCTCCTGTTACCCACAATTCCTAGCAGAAACGGCCTATACCCAGAGAGATCTTCGATATGTCTGATTTTTCCATTACCAATTCGCGCGAGTGCACTCTTGTAAAACAAGCTAACTTGGTTCCCATTCAATTGGAGTCTGGTCATGAGTTCACTGGTCAAACGTTTCCCCGTCCTATCCATATCGAATAGCAGTATTATCTTTTTTTGAACCCTAGAATGAGAATCTACAAAGTCCGTTATGCCCTTAAATGTATTGAATAATGTCAATTTCCCTTTAAATCCTATGCTAGCCAACGCCTTTGCATCCCTCTTTCCTTCAACTACGATTATTGAGCCACACTCAGATTCTTCGTTGAGCATTTCGACTATGTTTTGTAAGCGATCAACGATAGCATCATCTAAAATGGTCTGGCGCATATGAAGCATATACATTGGAACCATTTAACAATTTGCGTGAGTTTTGATAAGACTACGATTTGCTTTGTCAATTTTATGTACGAACCTATAGATTAGCAAGTCCCACTGCCTCTTCCTCACTAAACAAGCCGTTCACAAAAGCGAGAAGTGCGAAAGTGTAGCATTTTTTCTTCGTGTTTAACACCACTAAATTGCGATAAAGATCATAGATAATGCGTTTGGTGAGAAGGATGTTTTTAGTTCGGTATGTTGTTTGGTGGACAAAACGAAGTCCTTCTAACCTACGCAATGTAGTGCTCATCTAAATTGGACTCGTTCTTTGAAGAAAATAAATATATGAATTTCTCATATGAAGTCTGAATTTTGAATTGGTCTTTAGTGAAAATCCCCCTAACGATATTGGCTTTTGCAACTAATAATTCTGGCCAAATCTGAGCAGTAGGACCCTAGTGAACAAAAGGCATAGAAACGTGAATCGTAACAAACGATAACTCCAATTGAGCAGTTGAAACCAGTACTATCGCCTTTACCTGTACGGATTTCTCGATTCATACTTGATTAATATTTCCTATCCTCTCGAAACTTGCTTGTTTTCGTTTTGTCTTCAGTCAAAAGAAAATAAAATTTGCAAAAGGGATCATAATGCTGGCAGAATACCATTTCTGAGGCTTAGGGCATCAATAAGACCTTCAGCATACCCCATGCTAAGGATGGCCAGCTCAGGCTTGCCTTGTTCTAAGAACTTTTCGGCGTCATCAATATAACATTCCGCATTGCACAATATGCCTGAAGTTGCCTCATTGAGGCGCCCATCGTTGATCTCAACTAATCTTCTCATTTTTAATAATGCTTCTCTCGCCATAGGAGCGTATCGATCGATCATCTCCGCTGGTATATTTCGAATAAATTTAGTGTTGTCCTTCGGTTCACTGAAGTTCTGTGTCAAAGTCATCAAAGCGTCCAATTCAGTAAAATGTAAGCCTCCAGTGACGATGATCGAATGAGGTCCGTGCCCAAAACACATTGAACAGAGAGACTTAATTGTGCCAGAAATTATTCTCTGATATGGAGTACCCACTCTAGAGGCCACGACTACGAATGTATCTTCCAGAAATACTTTTCGTCCGAGCTCACTTTCCGTTCGCAACATGGCTTGTAAAGCCCAACCGGGATCCAGAAAAAAATGACTATTTAGTCGATTATCATATTCCATTAGGATTAGTGTATGATTGCTGTTTATCAGATTCTCATACGTTGTGGTATAAACACTTACTCTAGAAGGTCGCTCAGAGGTAATGGTCACCATTTTTCCAAATTTATATATGTGAAGGCCCACCTCACCAATTAATGAAGTAATTCCAGA